>DATAHC010000036.1:0-3312 GCA_036263415.1 Flavisolibacter sp. | reverse complement strand
TAAGAAGTCTGTCTATTAGACTACTTGTTATCTAAAACAGGCTGTGAAAAGTAATCGGTGAATCATTGCTGTATTGGCTCATAATAAAACACAGCAGCCCCTGAATGGAGCAACTTCGTCCCTGAAAGTTTAAATTCTATTCTTTCCCTGATCTGGTCAAATAAAAGCAATCCTTTTCCCTCAATAATAGGATGTATGCAGATCTGGAACTCATCGACAAGTTTAGCATTCAAAAGTTGAATAATTAAACTGCGGCTTCCAACCAGAATATCTTTACCGGATTGTTGTTTAAGCTCCTTGACCTCCTCATCTAAGGGTCTGTTTGCCAGTTTTGCGCTCTCCCAACCGGTATCTTGTAAGGTGTTTGAAAAAACAAGCTTTTGAATTTTATCGATGGAAGTTGCGAATTCATCCATTGATTTTTCGCCTGAGGGATGTTGCAATAAGTTTTGCCAGAATTGCATGAGCTGGTAAGTTATTCGCCCATATAAAATGATTCCTGAACTATCGATCAGTTCCGAATAATGACGATGAAGCCCTTCGTCAGCAATGCCTGCCGTATGATCGCAAACGCCGTCAAGTGTCATATTGAAGGCTGCAATAACCTTTCTCATTTTACCTCCTTATTTTGTGCGCAAGGATCAAATGTAGTATGTAGATAAGATTGAAAGAAGGGTTATTTGCGACAATTAAGAGAGGAAGATTATCGCGATCATGCATTGCCCGATTTAAAACTACTGGCGGAACTGATTTTATCCTGCTTCATTCGACAGTTCTTTCTCATAATTTCACCAGGACTTATCTCAGATCACCTTAAATGCCGCGAAATAATAATTATTGGCTGCAGCAATTAATTCAAATTTGATATAGTACGCTTCAACAAAATCTGAAAAGGCTTTGAATTCGTGTGTAGGTACGGCAAATTCATCGAAGAGAATAATGTCGCCCGGTTTCAGTAAAGTTCCCAGCTGTGTAAGTACATAAAGCGTAGCGGAATAGAGGTCCGCATCCAGCATGATCACGTTTTTCCGGGAAGGATCCCATTCTTTTAGAAAGCCCGGAACAGTTTGCTGGAAGAGGCCCTGGTAAAACTTACCTCTCGCATCATTGATCTCAGGAGGCTGGTTGTTATTGGACATGGTTCCTTTCTTGAACGGTCCCCAGTCTTCCGGCAACCCCGTGAAGGTGTCGAATCCATAGAACCGGCTGTCCTGGTGTTTCAGTGCGTCCAGGAACCAGCGAAAGGAAAAACCCCGGGAAACGCCAAACTCCAGATAATTGACAGGACTGTCATCCAGTTGTTCCTTCTCAATGACCCATTTATATAAAGGATAGCGCTTTTCGTAATCCCACTTACTGGGAAAATCATTATAGGCGACCTTTTTCTTATCAACCGCCCAGGAAGAGAAGCGGGTGAGGTAATGCATGTTCAGAAAGAACGAGGAGAACGGCTTGAAAAACACATGAAACCGCAGATAAAGAAAAGTGATCTTTATGTACCGGATAAGGAAAAGCTTCATCTACTGCTGGTGGTTAAACGATTTTCCTTTATTGGAAATCGACGCAATGTTAGGCAAAATTCTTAATGAGTGATTACCGGAACGTAGCCTAGAGAAAGAGGCCAGGTTCCGGATTACGCAAAAGGTCGAATAACAGCGCTAGCTGGTTGGGGTGCCTTCCAAAGTCCATTCCGGCCGGATGTAATGACAGGTATATCCGTAGGGATGCTTCTGCAGGTAAGCCTGGTGCTCTTCTTCCGCGTCCCAGAAATCAGCCGCCGGTACTACTTCTGTAACTACTGGTCCAGGCCATTTATGTGAAGCGTCGATCTCACGGATGATCTCACCAGCTGTTTTCTTTTGCTCTTCAGTCAGGTAAAAAATAGCCGAGCGATAGGACATGCCGATATCATTGCCCTGCCTGTTCTTTGTAGTGGGGTTATGGATCTGGAAAAAGAACTCCAATAATTGGCGATAGGAGAGCTGTTCGGGATCAAATTCAATGGCAATGGCTTCTGCATGGGTACCATGATTCTGATAGGTAGCGTTGGGCACATCGCCGCCAGTATAGCCTACCCTCGTTGAATGTACACCCGGAAGGGCTCGGATCAGTGCTTCCATACCCCAGAAACAACCGCCGGCCAGAATTGCTTTTTCATGCATCATAATTGTATTTAGCTGATCATGGGAGTTCAAGTTTAGCGCCAATCTTTCGGGCTGACAGAAAGGCATTGACCTTTCAGCCTGCATGCTTGCCTCTATAAATGCGGTTAACCCAACACGATCCGGGCATACCTAAAAGAACCCGTACCAACTATAAACACCTTTCCGATATTTAAAGTCTACCTTGTATAGTTGCCAGATGGACAGATCTTTCACAATCAAACAAATCAAATGATACAAAGTCACGAACTGAGGATCGGAAATCATGTAACGGTAAACGGTGAGCGGGGTGCGGTAGTTATGATAAATGAGAAGGCTGTGACACTTATTAAAAGCAGCGAAGAAGGTCTTGACGAAGGAACAACCTACGATCTGGAAAGTATCGGCCCGGTGCCGCTGACCGATGACATACTGAAAGCCTGCGGTTTTATCTATCATGAGTATTTCAAATACTGGCAACTGATCTCGGGAACCGGGCCAGCCCGATCTGAAATGGACATTGATCGTGATTATGATGTCATTGATTTTTTGCGAAGGCCCATTATCAAAAAAGTGAATTCCCTCCACCATCTTCAGAATATCTTTTTTACTTTGAAGGGAAAGGAACTGGTGCCTGACCAGGAGCCTGCCCTATAATAAAAAGGTTCCCCTCGATTTAATAGCGTACCTTACAGGAAGGACTTCAATCTTCAGTAACAATTCCTGCTACTCCGGCAAATTAGTTTCAATTCTTACTGGTCATTCAGTAACCATTCGTTCAGCAGTATGAAGCCTCCCCAAGGAAGCTGTTCTAGGCTTTCTATAACCATAAAGATCGGTGGTATCATAGCGTAATTAAGAATTATGGAAAATAGCAATCGCAAAATTGTGCTCAATGCTTTGATAAAGCATGAAACACTTAGCATCTCAGGCTTTAGGGAAATCGGTAAAGTGGTACTTACGCAGGATATACATCTGCAGTACCTGCTGGACGAACTGATAAGGGATGGTCATGTAGAAACACTGAATGGTGTACTACCCGTAACCTATACGATTACCAATAAGGGCATCGATGAAGGGAACCTCCTGCATAAGGCCGACAATCCTGAATTCGGTCAGAAAAATCCACTTGCCAGCCCCATCCATTTTATTTTGGTCATGGCGCTGGTGA
>DATAHC010000035.1:0-6793 GCA_036263415.1 Flavisolibacter sp. | reverse complement strand
CAACTATCGAATCCTATCTGGATCAGGTTCCCATCATTCCTGACCCGGAAAATTTTACAACTGTACCGGAGCGTTCGTCAATTGAATATCGGAAAGAGGTAGCCAGGTACAACCGGTTATGGAACGTCGTAGTCTGGTTCCTTCTGGCAGGTGCAGCTGCTTTTTGTTACTGGGCAAACCGTTACCGGAAGAAGTTCATTCGTGATAACACGGTTGATGGCGTTTTCATTGCTCCAGACAGCTATTACCTTTCCAACGGTTATCATTCAGACAGTTCCGGATCATCTTCCGGGTTCGGAGGATTTGGCGGAAGCGATGGCGGCGGATTCTCCGGCGGAGGCGCGTCGGATAGCTGGTGACAGAATTTTCTGCTGGCGTAGGGAACAGCAGGGCTAAGAGTATAAAGGAGAAGAAAGAGAAAAGGAGCGCTGCTGCGCAGCCTACTGCTTTTCTGCGACCTTTCCTTTCCTCAAACGGCTGGCCATATCATATCCCTTTTTTGTAAGCATGTCAATTACAAAAAACTGGATAAAAAGACAAAACAGGAATAACAAAAGGCATCAGGTTCTCTCCCAATTAAGGAAAAGGTCCAGCGCCTTATTCCGCACGTATGGCGGAGTGAATGTTCAATAGGAAAAGCACAGCGGAATACAGCGCCTGCAGTATTGTCGAATAGCACGACAAGGACCGCTATCGTAAGAAAGCAAGCTATAAGGAAAAGACCGTAAGCCCCCTTTAAGGGGGTTTGGGGGTGTGCGCGGGCGAACAGGCGGGCGGAGCCATTCGCCTGTTCTTGATTTTTTGGCTCTACCTTTTGCATCAAGGCAAAAGGTAGAAAGGAAGCACAGAAGAAATGACTGCAATCCGTAGGAACACAGGCACCTTCCCCTCAGGAAAAAGCACAACCAAACTAAAAACCTATATCCAAAAATCTGCAAATCATATTCTGTAACTTTAATACAACAACGATACATGAAAAAGATACTGCTGCTATTGACGCTGCTGCCAATGCTCTACTCCACGCAGGCCTGCACCACCTTTTTTATAAACAGCAAGGGTGAGCTGGTATTCGGCCGCAACTACGACTGGATGACCGGCAATGGAATGGTGTGCACCAACCTGAGGGGATTGCATAAGACCTCCCTGCCGGTTGGCTCGGGTAAAACCATAGACTGGAATTCCCGTTACGGCAGTATCACGTTCAATCAGTATGGGAAAGAGTTTCCGACAGGAGGCATGAATGAAAAAGGACTGGTGGTGGAAGTGATGTGGCTGGAAGGCTCCCAATACCCGAAGCCGGACGACCGGGCTGCCCTGGATGTGCTGCAATGGATACAGTACCAGCTCGATAATCAATCCACAGTGGCAGAGGTGATCGCCAGCGATAAAAAGATCCGCCTTGCACAGGAGAATCCGCCCCTGCATTACCTGGTGGCAGATGCCAAAGGACATGCGGCTGCTATCGAATTTCTCAGCGGACAAATGGTGGTACATCAGCAGGGAGAACTTCCTTATGCGGTGCTCACCAACACCACTTATGAAGAGTCAGTGAAGGTCGCTAAAAAGGCTACTTCGGAATCCAGGGCAGACGTTCAGGATAATTCCCTGGAACGATTTACCACTGCCTGCAGCATGGTACAGCAGGTGGAAGCAAAGGGAATCACCAAGCCGCTGAACGACTATGCTTTTGACATACTGAATGCCACGGCTCAGAAGGAGTCCACACAATGGAGCATCGTTTATGACCTGAAACACAAGTCGATCTCCTTTCGTACCATGAGCTTCCGCGATATCAAGACACTGGCTTTTGAAGATTTCCGTTTCGATTGCGATGGCACGCCAATGGTCTTTGATATGAACCAGCCTTTCAAAGGTCCTGTCGATAAATTCATGATCCCCTTTACCGCCTCGATGAATAAAAAACTCATTGAGAAATCCGTTAAGGAAAGCCAATCGCAGGTGCCGATCTCAGATGAAGAGAAACAAGCGCTGATAGCTTACCCCGCCAGCATACGCTGCCGGTAGGGAAGAATTATATATATTTAAAATATGAGAATTCTTTCCCTGGCCTGCATCAGTTTCCTGATCACCTTTTCAGTTGCCGCACAAAATGGTAAGATCGTAGAGCAGACACTCTATACGATTGCCGATTCCAATAAAGTCCGCCTGAAGAAGCTGGTTCCCGAACTGGACAGCCTTTTAAGCCAGGTGGATTTTTACAAGCTTACCTATCTGTCCGACGGATTAAAAGTAAAAGGGTTCATGGCGATGCCGAAACGAAAAGGAACCTTTCCCTGCGTGATCTACAACCGGGGCGGGAACCTGGATTTCGGAGCCATTGGTGACGGGCAACTGTTGCGGTATTTAGGAGTTGTAGCCAGCTGGGGATATATTGTAGTGGGGAGCCAATACCGTGGAAATATGGGAGGTGAAGGGAAAGAAGAATTCGGTGGCAGGGATGTAAATGATGTAGTGAACCTGATACCAGTACTGGCAGCTATGCCCGGAGCGGATACGTCGCGTATCGGCATGTATGGATGGAGCCGGGGCGGCATGATGACCTATAGAGCCTTAACGCTGACCAATAAGATCAAGGCCGCGGTAGTAGGGTCGGGCATGGCGAATGCCTACACCAACATCAGGAAACGGCCGGAGATGGATACGTTCGTGTTCTCACAACTCCTGCCGGACTATGCCCATAACAGGGACCGTGGATTAAAGGAACGCTCTGCCGTGTATTGGGCCGATCAAATCAATAAAGCCACTCCCTTGCTGATCCTGCAGGGCAGTGCCGACTGGAGGGTGTCGCCGGATGAAGCGCTGGAGATGGTTCAAAAGCTCTATGAGGTAAAACATCCCTTGCGATTTATATTATTTGAAGGCGGACAGCATAGCCTGGTAGAGCATCGGGCAGAGGTAGACCGCCAGGTAAAAGACTTTCTGGATCGCTATGTTCGTGACCGGCGGAAATGGCCGGATATGGAGCCGCATGGCGATTGATCGGCTCCGCTTGTCCTGTTTTTACCCCATAATGTAGGATTCTTTACGAGTGTTCCGGCATATAAATTCCGGAACCATATTTGATCGTATATGCTAAAATTATTAGTATATGAAAAACAACAATAATGCTCCCAAAGGAGACAATACGATCAAGGATCCGAAAGACTGGAAAACAGGAGACGAGCCGATGACTGGCGCACAGAATTCCTACATTCAGACCATGGCCTCCGAAGCCGGTGAAGAGGTGCTGGAAGACCTGACCAAGGCGGAAGCCTCCGAGAAGATCGAGGAGCTGCAGGAAAAGACCGGACGTGGCGGCGGTAACTCATAAACCGATGCCTGAAAGGATCTATTGATACGAATCAATCGATCGCCAACTGGTGGTCATCCCATCCATTCTTTGAAGGCGGCGCTGTTTTCAGCGCTGATACATATTTCATCAGGGGGAGCCGGCAGCACTTCCAGTTGAAGCCTGCTTTTAGGCAGTGCCAGAATGCGGGTGATGCTGTCTTTCCCCACCAGGTATTTGCGGTTGATCCGAAAAAACAAAGAAGGGTCAACCTGCTTTTCCAGGTCCGATAAAGACTGATCGAGAATAAACCTGGAGCCGGAACGATCGGTGAGGCATACCAGTTTGTGCGCCGCATAGAAATAAGCAATGTCCTGTACCCGGATGCTGACAAACTCACGCCCCCGCTTCACGAGAAAGCGGTCTTTATAGGCAGGCTTCTCACTGGAGCGCATGGCCGTAAAGCGGCTGGCGAAATAGTGCTTCAGTTCCTGGTATTTATGCAGCGCCATTTCCAGCCTGTCCTGCTTTAAGGGTTTTAGCAGGTAGTCGATGCTGTACAGTTCAAAGGCTTCCTGCCAGTAGTGATCAAAGGCGGTGGTAAAGATGATCGGACAACGAATGGATGCTTTCTCTACAAGGTCAAGTGAATTTCCGTCACTAAGTTCAATATCCATGAACACCAGGTCCGGATGCGCATGAGACTGGAACCAGGCGGTCGCTTCCTGTACCGAGTGTAGCAGGGCAATGGTATGAATATCCTGCCCGGACGCAGCCAGCATTTTATGCAGTCGTTCCGCAGCGGGCCGCTCGTCTTCTATGATCACTACATTCATTGTCATTGAATTTTAAGGAGCGGTAAGCGAACCGTAAAGTGCAGCTCCGCTACCAGGACCTGTATCGGCTTGCCGGTCAGCAGCAGGTATCGTTCCTGTAAATTCCGAAGGCCGATATGATGTGAGGGGTTTGCTTTTTTCTTCCGATGAACAGGGTTACGGACCAATAAGACATCGTCCTCCACAGTCACGTGCAGGCACAGCGGGCTGCTGGTGGTGAATTCATTATGCTTGAAAGCATTCTCCGCCAGCAATTGCAGCGAAATAGGCGGCATCAGGTAATGGTCTCTTACAGCAGTAGGAATGTCGGCCTGAAGCTGCACGCTTTTCCCGTAACGGATCTTCTGCAGGGCGAAATAATCTTCCAGAAATAGCAGCTCTTCGCGCACCATAACCAGTTGCCGCGATTTGTTCTGCAGGATATACCGGTACACATCTGCCAGATGCTCATTGAATTCAAGGGCTTTAAGCGGTGCTTCTTCAATGAGGCAGGAAAGCGTGTTCAGGGAATTGAACATAAAATGTGGGTCGATCTGATTCTTCAGCGCCATCAGTTCCGATTCCGCCCTGGCTCGTTCCAGCTGCTCGCTGCGCACGCGTTCACTTTCCGTTTGCTTTACCAGGAAAACCGTTTCATAAACATGGGTTATGAAAAGAACACAGATCATGATGATGAGCGTGGATGTGGTGACCACCTGCCAGTCCACTGCACCGTTCCGGAAGAGATAATACCAGCCTACCAGCATGGCAGTGCTGACCGGTATGGTGAAAAAGGAAACGGCAACGATCAGGGTCAGTATTTTTTGTACCGGCTTGTTGAACCAGTCGAAGTAGCTGCGCAGCGAAAAGAGCAGATAGCGGTTGCCCTGCCAGATCACAAAAGCCAGGAGAATGGTATAGGCATAGGCCGTTTTCAATTGCCAGTGGTCAAATGCCGCTGCCGGGATCATATGCGTGAGCAAAGGAATGGCAATCCCGAAGAAAGGGATCAGCACCAGCCTGAAACCAATGTCATTCAGTTTCAATGGCACCGCAGGTGCCGTCTTCGTCTGCTTTTTTTCCGGCTTCATTCCGTTGCTGTTACTTTCCACGAAAAATAGGCAATACATTAGATTCTTTAAAGAATATTAAACCAAAACTATGGATCATGTAAACTGGCTGGCCATACTGGCCGCAGGCATCTCTGCCTTTGTATTAGGGGGCATCTGGTATTCTCCGGCCCTCCTGGGAAACGCCTGGATGAAGGAAAATGCGATGACCGCCGAGGAGGTGCGCAACGGTAACAAAGGAAAGATCTTCGGGATCTCTTTTCTACTTTCGCTGGTCATGGCCGTGAACCTGGGTATGTACCTGGCTTCCCCCGAAACCCATTTCCTGAACGGACTTCTTTATGGCGCGCTCGCCGGAGTATGGGTACTGTGCGGCATTGCCATTGTAGGCCTGTTCGAGCACCGGTCGGCCCGCTATATCCTCATCAACGGTGGCTACTGCCTGGTGGCGCTGGCTTTGATGGGCGGTATCATCGGAGCCTGGCGATAGTGGTATCTTGCCAACGTCAAATGTCCTTTCCAACCACTACAAACGATTGTATATGCGATCTGTCTTCCTGTTCCTGTCAGTTACTATCTGGACTGGCGCTTACGCCCAGATACCTGGTCAATCCGATTCCGCCTTTCAATCGGGAGATTCCTTATTCAAAGCAGGCAATTATGAAAAAGCCATCTGGGCGTACCGGAAAAGCCTGGAAGAAAATACCGGGAGGGTGCCACCTGTTTTCATCAAAGCCAGCCTGGCGAAAGCCTATGCATTAAATAAGGATTCTACCAGCGCGCTGGACCTGCTTACAGATATGGTGTATAAAGGACCTTACGGTAATTTCCCCGACCTGGATACGGCGAAAGCATTTGTATGGCTGAAAGCAAATCCGCGGTTTGTTGCCATACGCACCAAGGCATACAATAATGCCTTTCCCTGCATCGGCGATCCGAAGAACCAGGAATTCGATTTCTGGGTGGGGGAGTGGAATGTGTATCAGACCGGTACGGATTACCAGGTGGGACACCAAAAAATAGAAAAAGCTTCCGGCGGGTGTATGGTACTGGAAAATTGGACGGCGACCGGTGTGCCCAATGAGGGCAAGAGCATGAACTTTATCAGTCCGGATACCCGGAAATGGGAGCAGGTATGGATGGGATCCGGAGGCATATACCTTCACTATTACAATGGAAGTTATTCGGACCAGGCGATGCGCTTCGAAGGCGCCGGAAACGACAAGGCAGGGAAGCCGCTGCTTTTCCATTTAACCTATTTCAATCTGTCTCCTGCCACGCTGCGGCAGCTGCTGGAACAAAGTGCGGACGGCGGTAAAACCTGGACGACCGTTTATGATTTCAGCTATAAAAGACTTCAGTAAGAAGCGCCTGTAATTATTGCGTATTTTTAAAGCCCTGTTGCACCAACGGGAACTTGCGAACTACTAATATGCAATCCATGAACTTCATCAAACGGACGCTTTCGGTTTTATTTCTTTTTGTAATTACGTATACGGCTGTCGGACAGGAACTCCGTTCGCCGAACGGACAGCAGGTAATGACCTTTGCCTTGCTCACGGATGGCACGCCTACCTATACACTGAGCTATAAAGGCAAAGCCGTGATTAAGCCCAGTA
>DATAHC010000034.1:0-14683 GCA_036263415.1 Flavisolibacter sp. | reverse complement strand
GACCTCACCCATTATAAACAAAAAGATCAACTTGAAAAAAACTGGAACATTCTTTCTAAAGAAGGATAAGCTGCAATTAGGATTGATCTTAGGCCTCATTACCCCTATCATCGTCCTGATCATTATTTATCTCGTCAAGTTCTCCAGTTACGAATTCAATGATTTCCTGCACCTGTTCTTCCGGGAGAAGCAGCTGATCACCTTCTTTGGGGTCTGGTGCCTGGTAGGCAACATCGCGCTCTTCACGTTCTATATCAACACGCACCGCGACAGCACGGCCAAAGGCATTTTTGCCGTGACGCTGGTTTATGGCATCGGCGTACTGCTGCTGAAGCTTTTTATCTAGCCTTGTCAGCATCCTGTTCCTATCTTTAAAGCGTATGAAATACTACCTCATTGCAGGGGAAGCTTCCGGCGATCTTCATGGAAGTAATCTGATCCGGGAATTGCGGAAGCTGGATAGCCAGGCGGAGATCCGTTGCTGGGGAGGCGACCTGATGGAAGCAGCCGGCGCCACCGTTGTAAAACATTACCGGGACCTGGCTTTCATGGGCTTTATTGAAGTGGTACAGAACCTGAAGACCATACTGAATAATCTCACCCTCTGCAAAAAAGATATCGCTGCTTATGAGCCAGATGTGCTGGTGCTGGTTGATTATCCCGGTTTCAACCTCCGGATCGCCAAATGGGCGAAGGAACAAGGACTGACAGTGATCTATTATATCTCGCCCCAGGTATGGGCCTGGAAGGAAAGCCGGGTGAAACTGATCCGCAAAGTGGTAGATAAGATGCTGGTGATCCTGCCTTTTGAAGAAGCTTTTTTCAACAAATGGGATTATAAAGTCGTGTACGTGGGTCATCCGCTGGTACAGGTGGTGACGGATTTCGAAATGACGCCAAGGCAAACGATTGCCCTTCAACCATCCGGGGTATTTCCATCGATGCCGGGAGGAGATGCTACCAAAGAAATTATTCTGCTGTTGCCGGGGAGCAGAAAGCAAGAGATCCTGGTGAAGCTGCCGATCATGCTGGAAGCCTCGAAGAACTTTCCCGACTTTACGTTTCTTATCGGACAGGCTCCCGCGCAACCCTATGCGTTGTATGAAAAGCTGATCGCTGATTACCCGAACGTACGGCTGGCCGCACCCGGACAAACCTATACCCTGCTATCTATTGCGAAAGCCGCCCTTGTAACCTCGGGTACCGCTACGCTTGAGACAGCTTTGTTCGGCGTTCCGCAAGTAGTCTGCTATAAGGGATCTGCCATCTCCTATCATATTGCCAAACGGCTCTTAAAGATCAAATACATTTCGCTGGTGAACCTGATCATGGACCGGCCGGTGGTGACCGAGTTGATCCAGCAGGAGCTTACTCCTGAAAAGATCACTGAAGAATTGAAGGCACTGCTTCATGATAAAGAAAGACGGGAAAAGCTGAAAGCGGACTATGCGAGCCTGAGAAGCCTGTTGCAGCAAAAAGGAAATGCCTCGGCGAGAGCCGCCCAGGAAATCGTAGGTTATCTGCAGGCACATCCATAAGCGTATCGATTGCCTATTTACGATGGTCGATCGTTATTTCAACGCTTAACGATCAGCTTGATGGCCAGTACGACGAGGGCTACCAGAAACAACAGCAGGCTGAGCCGGTTGATACCATGCATATACTTTACCCATTGCGATTTTGGCCGTGAAGGATCCGGCTTTTTGATGTAGAGATACTCTGCGATCTGGTTCCAAATACCCATAAAAAAACTGTATCATAAAGATACAGTTAACACTATGATTCGGTTCATTTACAAACGTATTAAGGGGCAGGATTCTTTCTGTACTGGTCCTGCTTTTTAACCACGCCTCTTACATTGAAGCTTTCAGGGGATACCTGAATGCTGGTAGCGGCCGGAATGGATTTTCTTTTTCTTTTCTCTGCTTTTGTATCCCAGCCACTGGCAGGGTGCAACACATTCTCGAAATAGCCGAACAATGTGCGCAGGTAACTGTTCATCATCGTCATCGTCAACGTTTTAGGGTTATTGGACTTCAAGTTTATAACAAGGTTTTCAACGGTTCTGTTAAGAACCTGACAAAACAAACTTAACTGTTTGAAGGCTTATTGTCAATAGCAAAATCGGCTAACGGGCATTTAATGTGGTTAAAAAAACGACCCCTGAGTAAAAAGCCTTAGGGCATCACTTGATTCCGATCAGCTTTAAGGAATGAAGTTGAAGGTACTGTCTTCCAGCCGGTCAATTTGCTGATGCAGGATCTCCTCCGCAGATTTCAGGCTTTCATAGCGCAGGCGAAGCGATGCGGCATAGCCATCCAGATCGGGAAACAGACTGGCCCGGTTCAGGTTCATCTGCTGCAATTCGCGCAAGGCTTCTTTTTTACAGGCAGCGGGTATTTCGAGTTTGACTACCGACCTGCCAAGACTATCGCCCAGGAACAGCAATTGCTTCATCAGGGGTTGGTGCGAGATGCCGGTGCTAACAAAAATGGACTGCTGCAGGGAGTACCTACGGTTCATGCCAAAAGGCTCTACGGGGAACACCAAGCAACGGTTATTCTCATGAAAGATGCGGTCGAATACCGCTTCATGAATCCGGTTTCCGGATGCTTTGAAATCATTACCGAAATCTTCGTGCAGGGCTTGCAGCGCTCTTGACTTCAGGTGATTTACATTCAGGCACCAGATGGCTACATAATTATCTTTAGTTACCAATGTTTGCTCGAATGCAAAATAGGCGGCTATAAAAGGAGACTTGGTAAGGTCCAGCAGCCTTGTGGGAGCGCCGTGGTGCTGCATCAGCGCCAGCCATTCGATGAGGTGTTCGGGGGTTTCATCGCGGGTGAGATAATTGCGTGCACCACGCTGAAACTCTGCCAGGAATTCCACTTCGATCCCCTTGTGCAGCTGAATGAAATCGGTGCGTTCGATGGCATTGTTCAGTATCCAGCTGGCATCTGCCTGACCGCGGAAGGCCCAGTTCTCTGAGAACCGGCGGATGATCGATTTATAGTGATGCCAGTCCGTTAACCGTATACAGGTGTAATCATAAGTTTCCATCAGAAGAGCCACCTAAAAAAGCAAGCCAATTTCAGAATTGAGCCAGTGTTTTTATAAAGGGTAATCCGGATTCCGCTCTTTCAGAAGCACGATGATTTCTTTCAGTGAATTATTCATCTCTTTCATATGCTGAAAGTTGGCATAATTGATCTGTGCATTTACCCACCTTAAATAAATGGCTTCATTTTCCTGCGCATCAACACCCGTCTCCTTATGAAAGAGCTCCGGCGTAAAGGGTTCAAACAAGTTTAACATAGTTGGTAGTTAGGTGTTTGGCGAATGTAAGAACTGCATCAGAAAATCTTTCGGGCTGCACCTTTCGGAAGAGGTAAAAATCAAATATTTTACACAGTGATGATCGGAACGCTTTTTTGGACTGAGGAAAATTGTCCATGTTAATAACTCATCACTGACCGATCAGGCTAAGCGTTTACCAATAGAACCTTCCACCGTAGCTGTTTACAATTTGCTGATACTTAAGCTAGTGGGCTATTAACAAAAAAGAGTCACCTAATGGCCTTATCTTTGTGTACTCAGTACACATCTGATTGTAAGGCTTTCACCGCCTGCCTGTACATACAAATCGAATGCACGCTATAGGATACCGGATGCAGCAGCACATTGCTGTTGTACCACCTATTAAATAGAAAATAATGCAGCAAATTGCTTTAACGATGGATCGCTCCAGACGCGCCTACCGGATAGCCGTAGGGGTTCTTTTTTTCTTACAGGGCATTTGTTTTGCCAGCTGGGCATCCCGTATTCCCAGCATCCAGCAGCAATTGAAGCTTTCCGACACAACATTAGGCGTGATCTTATTTGCCTTGCCGGTTGGCTCTATGGTGGCGCTTCCGCTTGCCGGATGGCTGGTTACCCGCTTCGGCAGCAAGCGCGTTGCCACCAATGCTCTACTGTTTTACAGCATCCTGCTTTTGTTCATCGGACTTTCCCATACGGTTTTCTTTCTGGCTGCCAGCCTTTTTCTTTTTGGAATGGCCGGAAATGTATCCAATATAGCCATCAATACACAGGCAGTAGGTGTAGAGGCCCGGTATGGCCGGAACATCATGGCCTCCTTTCATGGTTTGTGGAGCCTGGCCGGTTTTACGGCTGCCGGCATTGGTACCTTCATGATCGGCAATGAGATCATTCCGTTCCGGCATTTCCTGATCATTGCTGCGGTCTTGTTTGCCGGCGTAGCCGCCAGTTTCCAGTACCTGCTTCCCAATGAAGAAAAACAGTCGACCGGCACACCCTTATTTGTTCGGCCGGATAAAGCCCTTCTGCAACTGGGCCTTCTTGCGTTCTGCTGTATGATCTGTGAAGGAGCCATGTTCGACTGGAGCGGGATTTATTTCAGGAAAGTTGTAAAAGCTGAAGCCGGAATGATAGGCGCCGGGTATACAGCCTTTATGCTTACTATGGCCAGCGGACGGTTTATAGCCGACCGGATCGTACACCGGTTCGGATTTACCACGACCATCCGGCTGAGCGGTATACTCATTGCTGCCGGCTTAGGCATTGCTGTCAGCTTTCCCTATATCACTACCGCCATTACCGGATTTCTCATCGTAGGATTCGGTGTATCCTCCGTGGTGCCGCTGGTGTACAGTCAGGCCGGCAAGTCGCGAACCGTGAGTCCGGGTATGGCCCTTGCCGCCGTATCCAGCATCGGGTTTCTGGGATTCCTGATCGGTCCACCGCTGATCGGTATCGTAGCCGGATTCTTCAGCCTGCGCATTTCTTTCCTGATCATTGCGATCATAGGTCTGATCGTCGTATTCATCGCCGGAAAACTTCAGCATAACGGATAAGCTGTAAAGATTGAATTTTAGAAATTATATTGAGAACGTAAAGAGATCCTATGACACCAGAACATAACAGAATCGCCCGAAATAATGAAGATCCCGTGCCCCTGGAGCAATGGGGACCCTACCTGAGTGAACGTCAATGGGGCACCGTGCGGGAAGATTACAGTGAATACGGCAATGCCTGGAACTACTTTCCTTTTGACCAGTCACATTACCGTTCCTACCTGTGGGGCGAGGACGGTCTGGCCGGCATATCGGACCGCTTTCAGAACCTTTGCTTTGCCATTGCGCTATGGAATGGCAAAGATCCTATATTGAAAGAACGCCTGTTCGGTTTGCGCAATGGCGAGGGAAACCATGGAGAGGATGTAAAAGAATTGTATTACTACCTGGATAACCTGCCCACGCATTATTACATGGAGTATTTGTATAAATACCCACAAACCCGGTTTCCCTACGAAGAATTGAAGGAGCGCAATGCCGCGCTGTCGCGACAGGAACCGGAATTCGAGATACTGGATACAGAAGCCTTTACACAGAACCGCTATTTTGATGTGCTGGTAACCTATGCCAAGAATTCATCTACCGATATTTTTATCCGGATCGATATTACCAACCGTTATCATAAAGCCGCACCGATCACGGTATTGCCCACGCTCTGGTTTTCCAAACAAGGCATCGCCAATCATAAAGGCGAAACCCCTCCGGCTATCACCTTCCGCGACAGCCAGTCGGTGGAAGTCAGCCATAGCCGTTTAGGGGACTACTACTTTTATTTTAACGCTGCCACGGATGCCTTGTTTACCAAAAATGAAACGAATTTTCAGAAGGTGAACGGACAGCCGAATGCCGACCTATTTGTAAAAGACGCTTTTCATTCCGCGATCATCAAAGGCGAGAACCGGAATGAACTGCGACAAGTGCGGACCGGAACAAAATTCGCTTCCGTACATAAGATCAAAGTGCCGCCCGGCGGCACCAGAACGGTGTACTGCCGTCTTTCCGATAAGGCGATCAGCAATCCGTTTGAAACCGGTTTTGAAAAGCTTTTCCAGGTACGCAAACAGGAGGCAAATGAATTCTATGCCTCCATACTGCCACAAGGCATCAGCAGGGACCAGGCTAAGGTGCAGCGTCAGGCACTGGCCGGACTGCTGTGGAGCAAGCAATTCTACTCCTTTGACGTGGAAGACTGGCTGCAGAAAAGCGACGGCATCTCACCCATCACACAGAATCGACTTCACGGGCGTAACCATGACTGGCAGCACCTGAAGAACCAGGACATTATTTCGATGCCCGATAAATGGGAGTATCCCTGGTATGCTGCCTGGGATCTCGCCTTTCAGTGCATTTCGATGGCGGTTGTGGACCCCTGCTTCGCCAAGCACCAACTGCTGCTGATTATGCGGGAATGGTATATGAAGCCGGATGGACAATTACCCGCTTATGAATGGAACTTCAGTGATGTGAATCCGCCGGTGCATGCCTGGGCTGCGCTGGAGGTTTATAAGATTGAGAAAAAGAAAAAAGGCAGTGGTGACCTGGTCTTTCTGAAAAAGATCTTCCAGAAGCTTTTGATCAATTTCACCTGGTGGATCAACCGCAAGGACCGGAATGGGAATAACATTTTTGAAGGCGGCTTCCTGGGTTTAGATAATATCGGCGTTTTCAACCGCAGCTTCCATGGTGAGCATATGCAACTGGAGCAGGCAGACGGTACTAGCTGGATGGGAACCTATGCACTGAACATGATGGACATAGCCCTGGAGATTGCCATGCATGACGAGTCGTTTGAAGACACGGCCACCAAATTTTTTGAACACTTCGTACTCATTGCCGAATCACTGAACGAGCACCATTTATGGAATAATGAAGACAAGTTCTTCTATGATGTGCTTTCGGTTCCGGGCTCGGAGCCGATACCACTTCGTATTAAATCCATTGTCGGACTTACCTCACTTTTTGCCGTATCGACCATCAGCCGGCGCAAGCTGGAGAAGCTGCAGGATTTCAAAAAGCGAACTTCCTGGTTTGAGAACTACCGGAAGTCGAATCAGAAGTTCTGGCCTAATGAAGAAAGAGGCGATGGTGAAGAGATCCTGCTGTCGCTGGTGCGTAAAGACCGGCTGGTCCACCTGCTGGAACGCCTGCTGAATGAGGACGAATTCCTTTCACCAGGGGGCATCAGGGCCTTATCCAAATACCACCGTGAGCATCCTTACACGGTGAACCTCGAAGGAAATGATTATTCCATCACCTATGACCCGGGCGATTCCACCTCTGATATATTCGGTGGGAATTCCAACTGGCGCGGTCCGGTGTGGATGCCCATCAATTTCATGATCATCCAGTCGATCCGCCGGTACGGTAAATTCTATGGTGACAACCTGCTGGTGGAATGCCCGGTAGGCTCCGGCGTTAAAATGAACTTATGCGAGGTAGCCGATGAACTTACCAAACGGGTAATCAGCCTTTTTGCCAAGGATGCGAACGGCGGCCGGAGCGTATATGGAAAGTACAACTGGTTTTATCAGCAGGAAGCCAATAAAGACCTGGTCCTTTTCTATGAATATTTCCATGGAGATAACGGACAGGGACTGGGCGCCAGTCACCAGACCGGATGGACAGCCCTGGTGGCAGAACTGATCAGCGAATATTATAATCAGCGTCCTGTGCCCAGAGCGCTTCCGGAACCAGTGACAGCCTGATGGCATTCGTGAAATCTATGATAATTCCCGTGGTACATTAAAGAAAAGCTGGTTTCTTTGCAAGGCACATGTCTTTATTCATTGCATCGCTGAATTCGGGTAGTAATGGCAACTGCTATTATGTTGGAAATACCGAGGAAGCCATCCTGGTAGACGCCGGTATTTCCTGTAAGGAGATCGAGCTCCGCATGAAACGCCTGGGGCTGGACCCTGCCCGGCTCAAAGCCATCTTCATTTCCCATGAGCATGCCGATCACATACGAGGCGTACCGGCCTTTTCGAAAAAATACCAGATCCCTGTATACATAACCCCCGACACATTGCGGTTTGGAGGCCTGCGTCTGGAAAAGCAACTGATCCGTTCTTTCTATGCCCATAGCGCCACGACCATAGGAGGCTTATCGGTGGCTGCCTTCACCAAGTTTCATGATGCGGCAGACCCGTACAGCTTTACCGTTTCCTATAAAGGGATCACTGTCGGCGTATTTACGGACCTGGGCATACCCTGTGAATCGTTCATCCGCCATTTCCAACAATGCCATGCCGCTTTCCTGGAAGCGAATTATGATGAGGAGATGCTGAATAAGGGCGGCTATCCCTACTACCTGAAGCAACGGATCCGAGGCGGGAAAGGGCATCTTTCCAACCGGCAGGCCCTGGAAGTCTTCACAAAGCACCGGCCTGAATTTATGTCCCACGTTTTTCTGGCCCATCTTTCCAAGAATAATAATTGTCCGAAGCTTGTTGAAACCCTGTTCCGTGCGCAGGCAGGAACCGTGCAAGTAGCGATTGCCTCACGTGATAAGGAATCGGAGGTCATTCACATCACCGGAAAGCCAGGTGCCACCATTCCAGTCCCTGCTCCCCCTGTATACGTTACGCCGCAATTACAGTTTACTTTTGCCTGATTCCTGATACGACAACTATCAGAATCTTCAGGAAGGCTTTTCTAAAACTATACAGATGTTCATTGTTCTTGCCATTGTATTCGTTCTTGTGTGGGGCATTTATCTTTTTATGCAGCAACCACCTTTCGGGAAAGCACCGGATAGCAAAACCCGGCAGCAGCTGCAGCTATCACCGCAATACCGTGATCAACAGTTTCAGAATGAACACGACACCCCCAATCTGGCAGAAGGCGTAAGCTATATGAAAGTATTCAAAGACTTTTTTTTCCATAAAAGCAAAAGGAACCGTCCCTCGGTGACACTGCCTTCGCAAAAAACGGAACTACGGCATTTGGATCCGGCCCTGAACCTGCTGGTCTGGTTCGGTCATTCCTCCTATTTCATTCAGGCAGATGGAAAGACCTTCCTTGTAGATCCCGTATTCAGCGGACATGCCTCGCCGGTAAACTTTACCACCAAAAGTTTTCCCGGAACCGACCAGTACCAGCCGGAAGATTTCCCTGCTATCGATTACCTCGTGATCTCTCACGATCACTGGGATCATCTGGATTACAGGACTGTGACAGCACTGAAATCAAAAGTCGGACAGGTTATTACCGGACTGGGAGTTGGTTCGCACCTGATCCGCTGGGGTTTCGGAAAGGAGCAGATTTTAGAAAGAGACTGGAACCAAACCATCGCTCTTCCAGGAGGCTTTCAATTTATTACGGCACCTGCGCGCCATTTCTCCGGAAGAGGGTTGAAGCGGAATCAGACCTTATGGTCCTCCTTTATTCTGCAAACACCTTCACTGAATCTCTACCTGGGTGGGGACTCCGGCTATGACACGCATTTCAAACAGATCGGGGAAGAATACGGCCCTTTTGATCTGGCGATCCTGGAATGCGGCCAGTATAATCCTTACTGGAAATACATTCATATGATGCCTGAAGAAGTGGTTCAGGCGGCCACCAATCTGAAAGCAGCCACCTTATTACCCGTGCACTGGGCAAAGTTCGCGTTATCACTACATGCGTGGGACGAGCCCATTAAAAGGGTAATGGCTGAAGCCGAAAGAAAAAACCTGCCCATCCTTCATCCCATGATCGGAGAGCAGGTTTTACTGAAAGGAACTAATCTGTTTACGCGCTGGTGGGAATCGGTTGAATCGGTTTCAGAAACAAAGGCTTCAACGTGAACCAGGCCAGCGCGGGGAAAAAGTGCATTGGTACAATCAAGCCTGGGAACAGCTCGGGCGCTTCGGCCTCCAATGGAAGCTTAATGGCGAAGGGTGCCACGATGCTGGCAAAGGTCAGGATCATCAGCACAAAATTGAACAGGACCTCTCCCCTGCCTCCCAGCCATCTGGTGAGCAGGAAATAGAGTACTGCTGCCAGCAATCCTCCCAGCACACTGGCGGCTGCTATTCCCGGCAGGGTAGCAATATCGGCAAAATCATAACCCAGAGAGCCTGCATATACTTTTTGATAGACGAGTGAGGCTGCACCGGCCAGAAGCCCTGCGGTCAACCCCAGCGTAAGCGTTCTTTTGAACATAAACTGATTATTTTTTTACGACCGGAACAGATACCGCTAATTTGATCACCTCTCCGACTTCACCACCCGGCGTCCCGATTTTAAAATCATTCCTGTTGATCGTGAATAAACCGCCGAACGTAGCGCCCCCTCCATTCTTCAGGAAGGTGAACGGAAAGGTGACTTCCCTGGTGATACCATGAAGGCTGAGATCTCCGGTAACCTGATAGGTGGCATTAGTTTTCACGATCTTTTTCGATACAAACCGGATCTGCGGATATTTGGCCGCATCAAACCAATCGGCACTTTTCGCATGCTTGTTCTGCATACCATTGCCCGTATTGATACTGTTTACATCAATGCTCACATCAAATCGGGAAGCAGCTCCATTCTGCTCATCGAAAACAATGCTACCCGTAAAGGTTTTGAAGATTCCGCTTACCCCATTGGTGGAGAAGCTAAGATTGTATTTTGGAGCTATTTCCCAGTTCACAGGAAGCGTAAAGGCAAACAGCGTACTTAGTGTTGCGATCAGGGCAACGGTAAAAATTCCTTTCTTCATTTTCCTAATACATTTGAAAAAGGCCGGCGCAAACCGGCCCTGTGATTATTGTTTGGAGAATTCTCCGTCAGCCTTGATATGAACTTCATCACTCAGCATGGGAGCCGGAAATCCAGCTCCGAGATTGAAGTCCGAGCGCCTGATCATACCGGTAACCTGAAAACCGGAAGTAGGTGCTTTAGACATCGGATGCTCGATCGTTCCTCTGTGCCACAGATCCAGCGTAACGGGCTTAGTAATACCATGCAGGGTCAGGTCTCCGGTCAGCTTGTATTTTCCCTTGCCGGCTGCTTTTATTGCCGTGCTTTTGAAGCTAAGCTTCGGAAATTTTTCTGCATCGAAGAAATCGGCACTTTTCAGGTGCTTGTCGCGCATGTCAATATGGGTATTGATGGAGGCTACATCAGCCGTCATTTCGACGACCGCATCGCTGAAATCATCCTTGGAGGCATGAATGGTTACTTCATAGTTTCCGAAGGAGCCATTGATATCGGATATTCCCAGGTGGGTAATGGTAAAGCCCAGATTGGAATGCGCCTTATCAACCGTCCAGTTGCTGACGGTGGTAAAAGCAAAAACGGCGGTAATGGCGGATAGTGCAACAATTCTTTTCATTGATTGTGTTTATTGTTTGATGATAGTTGATTGAGATTTTCCAAAGACTGCGCGGCGCCGGCATATTCCGGCTGAAAACCCATCCTGCGAACCATTCCGGCAACCACTTCCACTGCTTCTTCATCTTTCCCTTTGAGGAAGCAGGAAGTCAGCGCTGAAACTTCCGCTCCGGCTTCCGGTTTCCGGAACTGCAACTGCACCATTTTCGAATTCGGCAGATAGGTTTCCAGAGAAGGATGAACATCCCCCGTTACCACCACCGTTTTCTGATTGGCAACCGTGCGCAGTTTTTGAGCGGCGGACAACTGCTCCTTTACGGTTTGCGTAAAAAAGATCAGGTCCGCTTCCCAGCAGGCTTCGAACGAGCACGGAAGCGTTTCAATATCGAGATGCGGAAGCGCTGTTTTCAGCTGTGCGACAATGCTGGCGGCCAGGGCCGGGTTCTCATCGCAAATCAGCACTTTATCGGGGCCGGAAGAAAGGCCACGGGCCAGACTTAGTGCCGTGGACCCCGTCCCCATGATTAAAACTGTTTGCGGTGTAGGCATGCTCAGGCGTTGAGAAGGCAAAATTGCCGTCCTTTCCCTTATTTACCCTTGCGCAAAAGCAATAAAATGTATTGATAAAAGTCAATGATACGTGTTGAGGTAACGTATCTCAACGTTTTCGCAACGCCATCTGTCTGCGGGCACGACTGAGCGTTTCAGGAGTTAAACCCAGGTAGGAAGCGATCATATGCTGCGGAACACGCTGCAGGAGATCGGGGTATTTTGCGGCCAGCTTACTGTACTTTTCTTCGGTTGACAGATTGACCATATCAAACAACCGGCGTTGCGTAGCCACGTAGGCATTTTGCATCTGGAGAAAAGAATACTCCAGGTATTTTGGAATTCTGGCTCTTAATTCGTCCGTGGCATTTTTGCTGATCAGCACCAGCTCACAATCTTCCAGGGCATCGATATTGAATACCGAAGGTTCTCCGGTAATATAACTATACAGATCTGAAATAAACCAGCCCTCCGGAGCAAACTGAATGATCCGCTCCGTTCCTTTATCATCTACGGCATAGGAGCGCAGAAGCCCCTTTTCAACAAAGATGGTATGACGTGATACTTCGCCTTCCTGCAAAATATATTGCTTCCTGCGCAGCTTCTTTGGAGTAAGGTAGGAGGCGAACAGTTCCTTTTCGTCTGCCGTCAGCTCGATCTTTTGAGAAAGCGTCTTAAAAAACAGGTCATACATGCCCTGTAAAAATACTCAAGAAATAGCAGAACCCTTTTTCAGCTACGGGTATCCTGAAATGTGAACCTTTTATGACAATGCGAAATCAGATCTGTCCTTCTCTATAAATTTTTGAGAACAGCCCGTGCTTCCTGCAATAAGCTCACATCAATAGAAGGCTGGTTTCTGGTGCCCAGTATCAATAGCTCTTTGGCTCTAACCTTATCTCCTGCCGCGGCGTAGATCAAACCGGCACGGTTCAGCAAAACGGGATTGACACTATGAGTCTTTAAGGCAGCATTAATGAAAGGCAAGGCTTTTTGAATCGCTCCTGTTTTATAATAAACCCAGGCAAGGGTCTCATTCACGTCGATATTAAGTGGTCGCCTTTCATATTCGGCTTTGGCATGAAGTAGTGCTTTGTCACCATTGCCCACCAGCAGCCAGGCATAAGCGAGTTCCCGGTCCGAATAATGGCCTACTGTTCCGTCATCCTTTCCATTTCCGGCTTCTGCATTCATATCGGAAATCATTTTCTGAATGATCGCCTCTCCTTTTTTCTTTTCACCCATCAGCAGGTACAATTGACCGATCTGCTCTTTCAGCGCATAATCCTGAACGGCACTATCTGCCTGCTGATAATACTGAAGCGCCTTCGGGTACGCCCCGGCTGTAGCGGCAAGATGTCCCAGTCCGGCCAGGGCATAGGCATAACCCGGCCTTTCCTCCAGGGCGATCAGGTAGTGCATTTCGGCACGCTTCAGATCGCCGGTTGATTCATACAAACGGGCCAGCTGAATCCGGGTCCATTCAGTCGTCTCATCCCCTTCTCCGCCGGCATCGACAGCCATTTTCATGGCATCAATGGCACCCGGATAATCACCGTGAATCTCCCGCAGGTAAGATACACGGGCATACGAACGGATATCCGGCCGGATGGCCATCATGCGGTCGGCATTCGCAACGGCCGAGTCGTACGCACCCATTTCCACACAGGCATCTACCAGCAACCCATATACGAAAGCATTATAGGGATTCTGCCGGTGCGCTTTTTCAGCCACCGCCAGACCTTCTGCAAAATGATGTTGCGAAAGGTAGATCAGGGACTGAAGGGTCAGCGCCTGAAAATGGCCCGGCTCCTTCTGCAGTACTTTAGTGATATAGGTCATTGCGGCTTTATCGTAATAGGCAAAGTCGCCCGTTACCCGTGCCTCCCTGATATACAGGCTGGCCAGTTCCAGCGCTTTTTTGGTGTTATCCGGATCTTCGCGGACAATCCGTATCAGGCTTTCGCCTGAGGTTTTTACCGAAGCCCACTCAGCTGATTGTGCGAGAAGGCCTTTTCTTTCCTGCAGGGGGAAAAAAGCTACGGTATTTTCCTTTCCGTCATAGCGTAGAATAATAAAAGCCGAAAGGGCGATAAAAATGGTAACCAGAAGAATGTAAGTAGATTTCTTGCTCATAGTATCCAGTTGAAAAGAACTGGTTCGCTGTCATTATGCAGCGAACCAGTGTAAGGGGATTAATTTTTGACAACTTTGGTTGTTTGAGTCACTACGCCATTCTTTTTGGCAGTAATGAAATAGGTTCCCTTGGGAAGTCCGTTCATATTCCAGTCGATACTGAAGGAACCGGCCTCCTGCTCTTTATTCATCAGCAGTTTCACCGGCTTTCCTGCGGCATCATAGATAGCCAGTTGCAGGTTAGCCTTTTCAGCCAGGCGATACCGGATGCTGGTAGCATTAACAGCGGGATTGGGTGAGGCGGACAGCACCATATCAGGTACAGCCATACCCAGCTGACTGGTTTTCAGGTTCATGCCCGGTACATTCGTCTCTACCGGCATAGCTCCTTCCTCACAATCGCAGATATGTGTTCCGGCCCAGGGTTGCGCTTCATAAGGGAATGTTTCCTGGAAAGGCGCATCATTCCTGGTAATACCTGTGCTATAGGTCAGCACATTCACCAATTGCGGTGTTACAGGATTAGGGCTACCCGGAACATAGTCATCATACCATAAGCCGATCGCTGCGAGTACGGCACCGCTTACGGCCTGCAACTCAATGCGGGTGACGTCATCTTCCAAACGGCGGCCATTCGGGAATCCATCCATATTGGGAATATTCTGCAGGTCCTTATTGGTATTGAACCTTGGGTCAGTAAGGCCCAGAACGGCTGCCTGGATCAGGCCCTCTGAACTAAAGTCCGGACTGTTTCGTGGAGTCGGCGGAACGGCCATGTTCAGGCGCAGCATATCGCCTCCGTTCGGAAGGAAGTTATT
>DATAHC010000033.1:0-4513 GCA_036263415.1 Flavisolibacter sp. | reverse complement strand
CCTACCTTGCCCTGCTTGATCTTACCAGCAATATCCGAGCTGGATGCCTGTCCGGTAGTAATATCGCCGGCGCCGGGCAGGTTCAGCTGACCCAGTTTTTCATCCAGGGTCATTTTACTCATCAGGCTACTGACAAACTGGTTCATTTTGGGATCGGTACCGGTCTGCGCCTGCGCCTTCTGAGAAAGGCCCGCGGCCAGCAGCAGTACGATCAGATTGCTTTTCTTCATATTGGTTCTCTGTTATTATTTTAAAAGGTAAGGTTGTATGGCTTTTTTCCAGATCGCATAGCCGGCAGGCTTCATGTGCAGGGCATCGTCCAGGAAAAGCTCCGGACGCGCTTTGCCATCGGCACCCAGCATCGGCGTGAACACATCGATATAGGTAGCCTTTCTTTGCTTCATCAGGAAGGCCCTGATCTGCGTATTGGCCTGGCGGACCTTGCTCAGGAACCGTTCCCTGCTCGGGCTGGGCTTTATCGAAACGAAGCTGATATTGGCATCCGGCAGTCCGGCCCTTACTAATTCAAACAGCTTTTTGAACCGGGCAACCACTGTATTCACTGAAACGGTGTCCGAAGCAGCAAAGTCATTCTCCCCGCAATAGATCACGACCTGCTTGGGTTGGTAAGGAAGAATAATATCCTTATAGTATTTGATCACATCCGGCAGGGTGGAGCCACCAAAGCCTCTGTTGATGATCCTGTATCCGGGAAAATAGGAATCCACATCCTTCCACATGCGAAAGGAGGAACTGCCCACGAACAGGATACCATGCGAGGCCGGAAAGGAAACACTATCCTGCTTTTTAAACTGGCGGATCTCGTCTTCAAACTGCGACCAGCCGGTCAGGGACAAGAGGAACAGGACTAAGGTCAGCACTTCTCTTTTGATTCGCATCTGCTTTTCTTTATAGGTTAATTCACTTTCTGAACCGGTGTACGCTGCGAGATGCCATTCTCGTTAAGCGCCTCGATCTGGAAATAATAGGTTTTCTGGTTGTCCATGCCTTTATAATAATATTCATTCTGCCCATAGATCATGATGCAGCTATAGAGCTTATCCGGCGCTGTGCCCATATAGATATTATAAGCATAGGCGTTATCGTTAGGCGCCCATTTAAGCCAGGCGCTTCGCTTATCCTTTTCGGTTCGCAGTACAATAAAGTTTTTGACCATGGCCGGTACCGAACCATTGCCTTTGCCAAAGACCCGCAGGCCGCTGATGGCAAATTTACCGGTAGGCATATGGATGTTCTCGAGCTTTATATAGCGCGCCTGAACAGGGCTGGCCAGTTCTATGTAATCGTGCGGCACATCGGTTTTGTTAGTGCTTTTATCGGCAATGACCTTCCAGTTCTTTCCGTCGGCAGAAGCATACAGTTTATACTGGTGATAGGCATTGACCGATTTACCCAGAAAGGAGGAGTCCACATCCTGATCGGCATAATTGAGCTGTACCGCATGAACGGTAGATAGGGCACCCAGATCGCTCTGGATATACTCACCCTTATTGGCCGTGGCAGCGCTCCAGTAGGTTTTGATGCTTTCATCCACCGCCTGGTTGGCCGCATAGCTGCCGAGTGTGGAAGATACCTGCACCGGCTTATTGTAGTTCAGCAGCATCCAGCCGGTAAAGCGGCTTTTGAGATGATCGGCCACACCATCCGGCAGGTAGTGCGGATAATCGCCGAAAGCGGTGTTGGTATACATCACATCATCTTTGTCAAAACCCGTAGGCCAGATTCCGATCCGGCGCTCGAAGTTGTTCTTCACGGCGATGGTGATGGTGGATACGTGCCAGTAGTTGTTCCATTTATCCTGGAAGGTGGCCCCGTGTCCGGCTCCGCGCGCAAAGCCGCCGGCCTTCCAGGAAAGCGGATCCGATTGCGGTGTGAAGCCGCCCAGGGGATTGTCGCCCACCACCACGCCATCGGCATAGCCACTGAATTCCGTTCCGGGCGCACCGTATTGGAAATAGTATTTCCCGTTATGTTTGGTCATCCACGAGCCTTCGGCGAACGGGTCAAGAAAGGTATCATCCAGGTATTCGCCAAAGCGCTGCCAGCCATAGCGCCAGGGCTCCAGCAGGTACATTTCCTTGCGGGTTCCTTTAGGCTTCATCGTTTTTCGGTCCAGCTCCACGCCATACATCGGGTAGCGGTTGCTGCTGCCGTTATACATATAGAAGCGCCCATCGTCATCGGTGAAGAAAGCAGGGTCCCATCCGCCGATCTCGAAAGAATCAACTAGCGGCTTCCACTGATTGGCTTTGGGATTGGTGCTCATCCAGATGGTGAAATTGCTGGTGTAGGTAGAGCCGAATACCAGCATGGTATCGCCGATCACGCCCACCGCCGGGGCACACAGTTCATCATAGCCTTCATTCCAGGGCCTTAGAAATCGTCTGGAGTTAAAGGTCCAGTTCAGCAGGTCCGGACTCACCCAATAGCCCCATTGATTGGTAGAAAAAAGATAGTATTCGTCCTTATACTTTACAATCACCGGATCGGCTGTAGCGCGATGGCGCCCCCATTCGCTGAAATTGGGAATGGGCGTATAGCCGTAATCGATATTTACCGGGTTGCAATAGGTT
This sequence comes from Flavisolibacter sp., assembly GCA_036263415.1. Taxonomy (GTDB): domain Bacteria; phylum Bacteroidota; class Bacteroidia; order Chitinophagales; family Chitinophagaceae; genus Flavisolibacter. The sequence goes on along the minus strand of DATAHC010000033.1, from coordinate 1,919 downwards.
TTCTGTTGCGCTACCGAAGCCAGCGATACCAACAGCAGTAAAGAAAGCAGTACGTTCCTGATCACAATTCTTATATTTTATTTTTTACGGTTCGAAAAGATCCATTTCATAAAGAGCGGCTCGGCAAAGGCGGCATCCCAGCTGTTATGGTTGGCCTCCGGATAAATGGTCAGCTTTGCGGAAGCCCCCGCTGATTGCAGGGAAGCGGCCATCAGCCGGCTGTGTATCGGATTCACCACATCATCCTTGGCGCCATGAAAGATCCACCAGTTGGGACGTGTCATTTGTTTGGCCGTTTCCGGATCGGCGCCACCGCAGATAGGGAAAGCCGCTGCAAAGAGCCTGGGCTTTCGCCGGACCAGCTCAAAGGTGCCCATGCCCCCCATGGATAAGCCACCCAAATACAGCCTCGATTTATCCAACGGGTATTCTTTCTGCAGGTAGTCTACAAGCCCCAGCAGCAGTTCCATCGCCTTGGTAGGCTCTCCCGCGGGCTGAAACTGGAAGACCCGTTTCCGCTGAATGGAATCGGTTACGATACTTACATTACTCCAGTAGCTGTTTGCGGCACACTGCGGAAATACCACAATGGCCGGGTATTGTTCCCGGATGCTGTCGCGAAGGAACAGGCGGCTTCCATGAACCAGTTGCGCTTCATTATCCGATCCCCGCTCGCCGGATCCATGCAGGAACAGAACCAGGGGATATTTCTTCTTCGCATCATAATCTTTCGGCAATAAGATCCTGTAGGGCAGGCTGTCGGTTCCTTCCGTATACCATTTTTTCGCAAACAGGCTCAGGTCCTGTGCAAAGGAAGGCGCGATCGCGGACAGAAGGAGAACGACTAGCAATACTGTTTTCACAGTGTACGGCTTACAACTTCGGATGGGCATGTTCATGATCTTTAGTGGTGAAAAATAACTGATCCAGGCTATACCGGCTGGGACCTGTAAACAGAAATACCAGGGCCAGGAGTACGAACAGAAAAGGATGCTGGTCCTCATACCAGATCTTTCCGCCGCCTACAAAGAAACTGATATAGAGCATGGTCAGTGCCAGCATCAGGGCAGCCACGCGCGTCAGCAGTCCGAGTGCCAGCAGCACACCGGCAACCAGCTCTACGCTTTTACCGGTATAGACCAGTAAGGAGGAGGCCGGGGTCCTGAACTGGTCCCAGGTCATATAAGTCAGCATCTTCTCCCTGTCAAACACTTCCCATCCATGATAGGCCATGAAAAGGCCGGTGATGATGCGGATAAGAGCCAGGCCCTCATTCCGGTAAATGGGTTGTGTGGAGAAGAATTTCATGTTTTTATTCTCGGGTTCTTTGTGTTTCCTCGTTCAGTTTTTTCAGGCCGCGCTGCACATCGGCATCGCTCATCAATAAGTTCCAGATAAGGCCTGTTCTGTAATTCTCCATCATCACGACCACAGGCGCCTGGTTCAGCCCCATATAAATATCGGAACACCAGTTCTCGGTAAGGTTGAAGGCATCACGGAAGCCATATTCCCCCCAGAGGAATTTACCATACTGGCGGTAATAATTCCGCAGTGCCTTCAGCGAAGCGTCCGGTGTGTAGGGGAAGGAACTGAGTGCTCCGGTGGGAGCGATCTTTCCCCGGTCCTGCCGGGTCACCGGCTCGTCAGCCGAATAATCGTAAGGGCCATCGCTCGCAGTGAGTCCCCAGCAGCTGTCGCTGTACCCGATATAATGAAGCGGATTTTCCGTACAGTAGCGCAGGTTGATGCGGGCAATGTTCTGGTTATTGGTGAAATAATTGGTATAGCGGTCCGTCAATGCATGCGGGTCATAACCCAGATAGGAATAATGGGTAAAGAATAACGGCCCGCCGTTGGAGACCCCTACATCCAGCTTTACGCCATAGTAGGTATTGCCATTGGTATAGTGCGAACCTTCC
>DATAHC010000032.1:0-13667 GCA_036263415.1 Flavisolibacter sp. | reverse complement strand
GGTCATTGGTCCGGGCATCCTTATAGGGTCCGAAATCACGCGCACGTGCTGCTTTCAGAAAGCTTTCGGGAAGATCGAACTCATAGTCGCCGGGAACATATTTGGCCAGCATTCCCTTCATGGTCGTTACATAGTCATAATGCACGGCATCCCTGGGATTATAAGAAGCGACCTTACCATAACTCACCCGCATCGTGAACGTAGCGTCGGGATACATCAGTTTCTTAGGCTCCATTTCCATTACCCCTTTCAGGTACAGGCGGCCCCAATCAGTATTCTTTGTAGTAAATTGCTGGTACAAAGGCAGGTATTTGCTCTGGTAATTCTTCAGGAAAGCACTGGACAGGTTATAAGCCAGGTCTTGTTGCAGCACATTTGCATCTGGTGTACTGGTAAAAGCATTCCACTTTGCATTGTCAAATGCCATCGTAGTGTTGAAGATGGCTTCTGCATACTTCTGGTAGGTAGCAGCTTTGTCCAGTGCTCCATATTCCGATTTAATGGCAGCATACAATCCATTTGGCTGCTGCTCTTTGGGAATATCAGTATAATACAGCTGCAGTACGGAGCCCAGAATATTCTGGTCGGACACCTTATTCTCATTCTTTAAAAAGTTCTGCCGGGCTGCAGAAGCCGCCTCTACGGCACGCTTAATGGCATCGCTGGAAGTGCCGGGACGGACCAGGGCATTCTCCACCTGCTGCAGGCTGGCCATGAAGGCCAGAAGCGGTGAGCCTAAAATACCTTCCTGAATGTACATCCGGTGCATGGCATAAGGACGCCATGCCGCATAAGTAGCTTGCAGGTCGGTGAAAAGATTCTGATACTCCGGTTTGCCTGCCGCCCATTTGATAAAGGCTTCTTCCGACTTTTTCTTCTGGCCATATACATCATACTTCAGCAGCTGCTTGGTCTCTCCGTCGTAAAATTTCCAGTAATTCGCAATTCCCGCATAGTCAGAGGCCAGCTGCAGTTTGGTAGCCGGGCTCTTTTTCATCTCTTCGAACATGTACTTCAGCCGCATATCGCGAAGCTTCACCAAAGTGGGATTATTGATCTCGGTTGCCAGTTGCACACCCAGGGAAGATTCGTACCGGTTGGTGCTGCCCGGATAGCCATAGATCATTGTGAAGTCGCCTTCCTTAACACCTTTCAATGATACGGGCAACGACCATTTCGGCTTTAAGGGAACATTGGCCGCACTGTAGCGGGCCGGCTTCCCATCAGGGGCAGCATAGATGCGGAAGATCGAGTAATCGGCTGTATGCCTTGGCCATTCCCAGTTGTCGGTGTCACCTCCGAATTTTCCCAACGCTTCCGGCGGCGCACCAGCCAGACGGATATCGCGGTAAATCTGGTAAACGAAAGCCAGGAACTGGTTGCCCTTGAATAAGGGGCTGATACGGGTTTCGACACTATTGGCAGTATCGGAGAGCCGCCTGTTGATAGACGCCAGAACGGCTGCCTGCCGCGATGCCCGCTCCGCACCAGACAATCCTTTCAGCGAGTCGTTCACTTCTTTTGTCACATCATCGATCCGTAAAAGAAACTGTACCGATAAATTCCCTCCGGGGATCTCCTCCCCTTTATTCCGGGCGTAAAAGCCATCTTTCAGGTAATTGTGGTCAACCGTGCTGGCTCCTGCAATAACACTATACCCGCAGTGATGATTGGTGAATACCAGCCCCTGCTGGCTAACCACCTCACCGGTACAACCGCTGCCGAAAATAACGATGGCGTCTTTCAGCGAAGCTTTATTAATGCTGTACAACTGTTCTTTGGTGAGCTTCAGGCCCTTTTTTACCATATCGTTGTAAACCTGCTGACCCAGCAGAAGAGGAAGCCACATGCCTTCGTCGGCAGCTGCTTTGAAAGCCATGGTGACGGTAAGCACCAGGGCAACGAATAGTTTCTTCATGTTCATATAGTTTAAAGCTGGCATTATAGCAATGCAGGAACAAACCTAGGGAAAGTACTGCAATCCCTCATCAGCACCCGGCAATCAGGGTAATTTCAGATCGAAACGTCCTTCCGTGACCTTTAAAAGCGAGGCCGTATTATCGGTACTTCCGGCAGTAAAAGAGAAACTACCGGCTACGATCTTGCCCGCCGGATCATAACGGGTAACGACCACTGAGCCTGTATGGGTTGCATCAGTGATCCATTCATTGAGCGGCATGCCTCTTCTTTTGATATAATAGCCGTAGCTGGCGCTTTGCCCCGGATATTTAGCCGTGTTTTGATTCAGCTGATAGGTACCCACGCCGGCAAAGTCGCTGATATAGATTTCAAATTCCGTTTCGGTAGGCGAAGAAGAAAAATTCCGGGCATTCAGGATCAGGGCATTGAGGCCGGTTACCCGCGCCTCTGTTAACGGAGCGGTGGGAACGATTCCAAAACCCTGCGGTACCCATAAGGTCTCATCTACCCGGGCGCCAAAAGTATTCGATCCCGTTTCGGAAGGAGCCGGCAGTTCGGATATGTCCTTTTTACAACTGCACAGAAAAAGGATAGCAAGTATTACAGGAATGTTTTTCATATAGAGTATTTAGTAAAGGCCTGATGAAAGCTCCCATAAATCGTGCAAAAGGACAGATTTATTGCCGGCAAGCCGGCCTTTTAACTTTATTTCGCAAAAAATCAGTTCATGCAATCAGGTGCTGTTATCCGGACGATAGAAATATATAAGCTCTTCCTGCCTATGAAAGAGCCTTTTGTCATTTCCCTGGGCCCTATTCACGAAGTGCAGAATGTAGTGGTCATTATCCGTACGGAAGACGGGTGTGCCGGGTACGGCGAATGCAGTCCCTACATGACCATCAATGGCGAAAGCATAGACACCTGCTTTATTGTCGGACAGTATTTCGCAAAGGTGCTGAAAGGAAAGAATGCCCTGGACATAGCTGCCTGCATGGACCTTATGGATAAGACCATATACGCCAATACCAGTATTAAAAGCGCCTTCGATATTGCCTTGCATGATATAGCCGGACAGCATGCAGGCCTTCCCATTTACCAGCTGCTGGGCGGCTCCAGAAATAAGGTGCTCGAAACGGACTATACCGTCAGCATTGGTGCTCCGGACAAAATGAAGGCAGATGCCATTCGGATCAAAGAACAGGGCTTCCCCGCTGTTAAAGTGAAACTCGGTGAAAATCTGGAAGCGGATGTGTCGCGCATCCGGGCGATCCGGGAAGGCATTGGTTCCGCGCATCCACTCCGCATCGATGCCAACCAGGGATGGCAGACGGCAGGCAATGCCATTGCCGTATTGAATGCACTTGAACCTTATGCGATCGAACATTGTGAGGAGCCGATTGCGCGATACCGGTTCATGGAATTGTCTCAGGTATCTGCTGCCACATCCATTCCAATTATGGCTGATGAAAGCTGTGGTGACGAGCATGATGCCGAGCGCCTGATCAGCCTGAAGGCCTGCAGCCTCTTCAATATCAAGCTGGGCAAATCATCGGGTTTTTATAAAGGCAAAAAGATTGCTGAAGCGGGGGCTAAGGCTGGAATGCATATGCAGGTCGGAGGCTTTATGGAATCCCGCCTGGGCATGACGGCGGCGGCACACCTGGCGCTGACGAATGATCATATACATCATTGCGACTTTGATACGCCTTTGATGTATACCGAAGACCCTGTGATCGGGGGCCTCGAATATAAGGCTAATGGCATCGTCGAAATCAGTGACGTTCCGGGTCTTGGTGCGGTGATCGATGACGCCTATCTGCAAAAGGCAGAAAAAGTTATTTTATAAGGCACATAAGTCATTGGTTTGCAGGTTACCAGTCAGGTACGCCGTACGTACTTACCGCAAAATGTAATCTACTGGGCAAATCCGGGATTTCAGGCAATGTATCTTGTAGTTATAAATGACATCTCTCAGAGAGTTTCTCGCCTCGTGTTTAATCCAATAGCCCTGCCTCGGCAGGGTTTTTTTATTTAGCTTTCTCTTCGGGAGCCGGTTTATTATCCTTCCAGTTCCATAAATGCAGGCAGGCATAGGTGCGGTAAGGGGCCCATTTGGCCGAATACCGGAGCATCTTCTCCTTCAACTCTTTTTTTGACAGATCGTCCAGCTTATAAAGTTTTTTCATGGCCATCTGTATACCGTAATCGTCAACGGAGAATATATCTTCTCTGCCCAGCGTGAACATCAGCAGCATCTCCACCGTCCATTTGCCCACACCTTTTATCTGTGTCAGCAATTCTATTACCGCCTCATCACTCATTTTTTTGAGCTTTTTATCATCCAGCTGGTGATCAATGGCAAATTGCGCTACATTCAGAACATACTGGGTTTTGGCATTGCTTAACCCGATGGCTCTGATGGTATCGAAAGGGGTGGCAACGATCTGCTGAGGAGTCGGCTCCCCGCCTCCATATAATTCCAGGAAGCGGTGAAAGATCACTTTGGCCACTTTGGTAGAAAGCTGCTGGCTCATGATGGAGGCGCATAAGCGCAGGCAGATGTTCTTATGAAATTTCAGTTTGAAAGGCTCATGATCCTTCAGCACTTTAGCCAGCTTCTTATCTTTTGAAAGGTGCTCAATATAATCCATGATTCAATTTATTACTTCCTGTCAACAGGCACGCTACTTCTGGTCCGTTTATAATTTCCGATATGCATAACAGCTTCATTACCCACCAGCTAATCAGCTAAATCTCCCATCAGCTAATCACCCGATGTTCCAGCTCATGCCCCCATCTTTTTCATCCTTGAGCTGAATGCCGATCGATCCCAGCTGATTACGGATCTTATCCGACGTCATCCAGTCCTTCCGGGAGCGGGCTTCTTTTCTCAGATCTATGAGTACCTGCATCACGCCTTTCAGCTTATCGGTTTCCGCTTCCGTCTCACTCTTCAGTCCCAGTATATCCTCAATGTATACCTGCAGCTGGTTTTGGAGCAGGGTAAGCGTTTCTGCCGACAGCGAAGTAAAAGCGATCGCCTTATCCTTCAGGGAATTGATCACGGGTACCAGTTCAAATATATTGGCCAGCACCTTGGCCGTGCTGAAATCATCATTCATGAAATCCGGCAATTCCTGCAGCAGGTTTTTGATCCGTGATTCCAAAGTAGCATCCGGCTCACGGGCCGTTTCCTGTGCGGCAACATCAATGGTTTTCAGCCATTCGTATGCGTCCATTAAACGGCGCAATCCCTTTTCAGCGGCCTGAAGGGCTTCATTACTGAAATCCAGCGTGCTCCGGTAGTGGGTTTGCAGAATAAAGAAACGCACTGTCATGGGTGAATAAGCCTTTTCCAGGATCGGATGATCCCCGCTGAACAGTTCCGTGAGCTTGATCACGTTATTATAGCTCTTTCCCATCTTCCGGCCATTGATGGTGATCATGTTATTATGGATCCAGTACCGAACCGGAGGCACATGATTGCAGATGGTGCTCTGGGCGATCTCGCTCTCATGGTGCGGGAACAGCAGGTCCATGCCGCCGCCATGAATATCGAATTGCTTGCCAAGGTATTTGGTGGCCATTGCGGAGCATTCGATATGCCAGCCGGGAAAGCCCTGTCCCCAGGGACTGTTCCATCGCATGATGTGTTCCGGAGGGGCCGCCTTCCACAAGGCAAAATCTGTTTTATTGCGCTTTTCATTCTGGCCTTCCAGGTCACGCGTGGTTTCCAGCAGGTCGTCGATCACACGGCCGCTTAACTTTCCGTAGTCATGTCCCTCTGCATACTTCTTCACATCGAAATAAACGCTTCCATTCACTTCATAGGCATAGCCATCTTTCAGCAGCTGCTGAATCATATCGATCTGTTCTACGATATGCCCGGTAGCCGTAGGCTCGATACTGGGTGGAATGTTATTGAACCGGTCCATGGCCCAGTGAAACAGATTCGTGTATTTCTGTACCAGTTCCATCGGCTCCAGCTTTTCCAGGAACGCTTTTTTGGAGATCTTGTCTTCCGCTTCCCGGCCCTCTTCTTCAAAATGCCCTGCGTCGGTGATGTTCCGCACATAGCGCACTTTATAGCCCAGGTGCGTCAGATAGCGGTATACCACATCAAACGTGATATAAGGCCTTGCGTGACCCAGATGGCTTTCCCCGCTAACGGTAGGTCCGCACACATACATGCCCACATGTCCCGGTACAAGGGATTCAAATACTTCTTTATCGCGGATGTAGGAATTATAAACTTTCAGCTGGCTCATGGTACTACTTTAATGATCGAAAGGATTTGTAATGCGCAAGGGAGGACTTAGCGGCAACAGGAAAAAACAATATGGTGCGTCTTTGCGATCATGAGGCACAAATATAAGCGATTCCGATAAAAATGATCGTAAGCTGAAGGATCCTCATTTTATCAGTTGCAGGTCAGAGACCAGCATGTAATGGTCCGAGAGGTTCTTGGCGATCCGGTTGAACTGCCGCACCTTGAAATCCCTTGAGGTAAAAATGTAATCGATCCGCAACGTGGGTGCCAGGTTATTGAAGGTTCGCCCCACCCCAAAACCGGTTTGCAGAAATACATCCTGAAGTTGGTCGTTCACAATCGTATGATAGGTATAGGAATTGGGCACATCGTTCATATCACCCGTAAGGATCACCGGGTAAGGGGAAGCGGCCAGCTGCTCTTTTAGAATCCGGGCCTGCAGGGAGCGGAGTATGATACCTTTCTTGAGCTTGGAAAAAATATTGCGGGAGTTCTCCACTACTTTTTCATTGGGGGCCTTAATGGCTTCGATCTGCTCGTAATCCTTCTTCTTGAACTGCACGGATTGCAAATGGGTGGTGAAAATGCGGAGGGTATCGTTTCCCCATTTCAAATCAACATGGATCAGGGCTTCCGGCATACTGGGTTCCGGATAGCGGATCATACCGCTGTCGATAATGGGCAGCCTCGAAAAAATAACCTGCCCTATATATTGCTGTGCCCCGTCATGGTCCCTCGAATAGAAATAATAGGGATACCCCAGTTCTTTCATAACAAAGGAAAGGTTGTTGTAATACTGGGAATCCGTTGAGCTGAAAAATTCCTGCATGCAAAGCACATCGGCATTCTGTTCTTTCAGCTGATCCATCATCTTAAGCCGTACCTGGCTTTTCTTATTATTGTTTCGCTTCCATTCCAGGAAACGGGCTACATTCCAGTGGACCACCCGAATGGAGCTCTTGTCCCTCGTATAATCAAACTTATTGGGGGTATGAAAAGCGAAGAACACCGAAATACTTTTCCAGCCGATCAGCAATGGGATGATGGAAAGAAAAATATACCGGGGACCAAAAAAAAGCCAGAAAAGAATAAAGGCAAAAAGTGTTACGATGATGAGGGCAAATCCTAATCCCATCAGCGAGATCAGCCACCATTTTTCAGGATCCAGGTAAGGGGCCAGGCATGCCAGCAGAAAAAGAACCGATGTGATAAGGTTCAGTACAAGGAAAACTATTTTCGTAACTCGTTTGTAGGTGGTGGCCATGAAATACGATTATACGAAATTATATGATTGCGTACTATCGGCTATCGTCCGGAGGGTTCGTTCCGGCCGTCTGTCTTTTGGGGGAACGCATTCAGATGTCTTCTTTACTGGCCCGCTTCAGCAATTCCTTTTCATCATCCGTCAGGGAATGGTAGCCGCGCTGGTTGATCTTATCCAGGAGTTCGTCAACCCGTTGCTGCGTAAGTGTGGAGGTCTTTTTAAAAGGCTGCACTTTCGATTTATAGAATAACTGGGATTTCACCACCTTTCCCTTTTTGGGTTTATCCGGATTGAACAGGTTGTTCACCCAGTCGAAGAACTGATTCATCCAGGCGCCCCAGTCCCTTCCACGCTGAGATTGTGTAATAAATAAAAAGCCCATGGCCGCACCGGCAATGTGCGCTATATGTCCGCCGGGGTTATTATAGGGGATGGTAGCCAGGTCGATGATCAGGTAGATTACGGTGATCACCCATAATGGAATTCCCCCGTTCAGCATCGGGAAAATGCGGTAACCCGGAGCAAGCGTAGTGGCGGCAATGGCAATGGCCATGACACCGGCTGATGCACCATAAGCCTGCTGCACTTCCAGGTTCACCCGTAGGGCAGGGATCAGGTTATAGGCCGCTATATACGCTACAGCGCCGGCCACGGCTCCGTAAATGTATACCGGTACCAGTTTTTTATTGCCAGTTAGATCCTGAAGAATATAACCGAAACTCCACAGCCAGAGCATGTTAGCCAGAATGTGCCATACGGATTTGGTATCGTGCACAAACATATGGGTCAGCAGGGTCCAGGGGCGGATAATGAATTTGTCCAGGGCCGCCGGTAGCGACACCCACTGAAACACATCTTCCCCGAACCGGACATCTACATAGTCCGAATAGGTGAAATAATATACGACCTTGATAAAGGCCAGGAGGATGAAAACGACAAGATTGATCGCGATCAGGAGCGTAAGCGTATTACCATCCTGGCCTATGGAGAGGCGATGCCTGTTTTGTTGTTGATAATAACTCATAAAAAACTACAATTCTAAAGCTGCAATTTATCTGCCATTAATAAAACCGGCGTCGGTCGGTTTTGTTCCAGATAAGCACTAAAATAAACCCGGTAAGAGCGCCGCCAAGGTGTGCAAAATGCGCAACATTATCGCCGAAATTACCGAAGCCATAAATTAAGTCATATGCTACATAAAACAAAACCAGCCACTTAGCTTTTATGGGGATGGGTATGAACATCAGGTACATTTCGGTATTGGGAAAAAGATAACCAAACGCAACCACGATGCCCATTATGGCACCGGACGCACCCAGCGCCGGCCCTAACTGGTCAACGATGGCCTTGGCTTCCGCCACCTGCCCTAAATTGTATAAGGTAACCGCATGTTCATACCGGAAGTACTGAACGCCCAAATGACAGGCCGCAGCTCCTACTCCGCAGAGCAGGTAAAACAGCAAGAACCGTTTGGGACCCCATCTGCTTTCCAGCACCCTTCCGAAAACAAATAAAGTGAACATATTAAAAAAGATGTGATAGATCGCCGGCAAGGGTGCATGGGCGAACATATGCGTGGCGATCTGATAGGGTCGGAAGGCTTCAGACTGAACCGGGTAGAGGGCCAGGATGCCTGTGAGGTTATATTGCGAATCAAATACATTCTGCGCGATCCATACGATCGCATTGATGATAATAAGATTCTTTACGATCGGTGGAAATGCATCGGGCCTGGTGAACTGGTAATTACTCATCTGCTCATTTTCTTTTTAACTGAACTACGTTTTCAATATGGTGCGTGTGGGGGAACATATCCACCGGCTGTATTCGGGTAACTTCATATTTCTCGTCCAGCAGGGCCAGGTCGCGCGCCTGGGTAGCCGGGTTACAACTTACATAGACCACCAGCGGCGCTTCCATATCCAGGATCTTACGGGTCAGCTTTTCATGCATGCCGGCCCTGGGCGGATCTGTAATGATCACATCCGGGCGCCCGTGCTCTTCAAAAAATGCGTCGTTACATATGTCGATCACATCACCTGTGAAGAAGCTGGCATGATCAATACCATTGAGCAAAGCATTTTCCCGAGCATCCCGGATAGCTTCGTCGATCAGCTCTACACCAATGATCTTTTTGGCGCCGCGGCTGCAGAAAATACCAATACTGCCGGTACCGCAATACAGGTCATAAACAGTTTGCGTACCATCCAGCTCCGCAAATTCGCGGGTGATCCGGTACAGGCTTTCCGCCTGGCGGGTATTGGTCTGAAAAAAGGATTTGGGGCCGATCTTGAACTGAAAATCTTCCAGGCGTTCTACTACATATCCGTTTCCCTTGTAAGTGATGGGATGCTGGTCGAACAGGGAATCATTCCATTTGAGATTAACCGTATAGACCAGTGTCGTTATTTCCGGAAAACGGCTCTCCAGGAACTCCAGGATCTCCTGGTGCTTTTTGGGCTGATCTTCTCCGAACACCACATTTACCATCACTTCTCCGGTAGTGCAAACCCTCAGCTGCAGATTGCGTAATAAGCCCTTATGCTCCCGGAAATCATAAAAACTATGGCCTCTGTCCCACGCATACGCGCGCAGGGTATTGCGCAGGATATTGGTTGGCTCAGGCTGCAGCCAGCATTTTTCAATAGGGACGATCTTATCGAAAAACCCTTTGGCGTGAAAACCAAGGGCGCCGCCCTTTTTTTCATCCGGGGAGGCCTGCTGCTGTTCTTTTAGTTCCAGCATCTTTTCCCGTTCCAGGTATTCTTTGGTGCTGAAGGTGTATTCCAGTTTATTCCGGTAAAAACGATCTTCCGGCGCACCGGCTATAGGAAGCATCTCGGGAAGGCGGATTTTACCGATCCGGGTAAGGTTATCCCAGACCTGCTGCTGCTTGTACTGAAGCTGCTTCTCATAAGGCAGCATCTGCCACTGGCAGCCGCCGCAGGTACCAAAATGCTGACAGAAGGGCTGCACCCGCTCTTTCGAATATTCGTGAAACACTACAGGGTGACCTTCCGCCCAGTCTTTCTTGTTTTTTGACAGGCGCACATCCACCACGTCCCCAGGCACCACATTTTCTATGAACACCACCTTTCCATCCCGCCGGGCCAGCGATTTACCTTCCGCTGCATAATTCTCGACCATCAGTTCTTCCAGTACAATATTTTTCTTCTTTCTCACGCGGTAAAAATACAGAGAATGCGCCGCGCCCGGCTCCTAACTTGTTTCAGTAGCGGTTCCCTTTTGCAAGAATTTAACCAATCAAAGACCCTATTTTGAATATTTTTACCAGCTATAGTGCATCTTATGAAACAGATAACCGCCACCGCTTTCGCTCTTGTGCTCCACACTGTTCTCTTTGCCCAGAGTGGCTATGAGATCAAAGTCACGTTAAAGCCTTTCAAAAATCAATACATCTACCTGGGACATTATTACGGCAGGCAACTGCCCATTATTGATTCGGTGAAGCTGAATGAAAAAAGCGAAGGGGTTTTCAGGGGAACTAAAAAACTGGGCGGCGGTATCTACCTCATCGGCTATCCCGACAGGGCCCACAACTTCGAGATCCTTATAGATAAAAACCAACGGTTCGCTGTTATAGCGGATACGGCATCGATACAGAAGGTAAGCTTCGTCAATGCTCCCGAAAATGTGGCCTTCAAAGCCTACCAGGATTTTATGAACACGAATGGCAGGGCGCTCGATGCACTCTATACCAAACGCAAGGGAACCTCCGGTAAAGACTCCCTTCAACTCACGGCACAGATCGAAACCATCAACGCGCAGGTTCGCAACTATCGCAACGATATCATTACGAAATCCCCGAACAGCTTCCTGTCCACACTGTTGAAAGCCATGAAGGAACCGGACGTGCCGAAGAACGACCCGGCGGCTAAAAAAGACAGCTTGTTTGCCTATCATTATTTCAAGAATCACTATTGGGACGGCGTAGACCTGATGGACGACCGCCTGGCACGCACCCCTTTCTTCGAATCCCGTGTCGATAAATACTTCGAGCAGCTGGTATACCCTTCATCCGATTCTGTTATCAAGGAACTGGATATGATGCTGAGCTATGCCAATGCCAGCGATGAAATGCTGAAGTTTATGCTGCTGAAATTCGTGAACCGCTATCTCAATCAGAAGTATATGTGGGAGGATGCTGTATTCGTGCATCTCTTCGAGAAATATTTCGCGCAGAAGAATTATGACTGGCTGAATGATAAAGGACGGAAGGTGGTCACGGATCGTGCCTACAGCCTGATGGCCAATATTCTGGGTACGCCGGCGGCAGAAGTTACCCTTCCGGACAGCACCGGAAAAAAAATCAGCCTGTACGGCGTAGAGGCTCCCTTTGTTCTGGTTACCATCTGGGATCCTACCTGTGGGCACTGCAAAGAGCTGGTTCCCAAACTGGACAGCATGTACCAGGCTAAATGGAAGAATTACGGCCTGAAACTGTTTGGCCTGGCTAAAGAAACGGAAGGCACGAAGAAGGACTGGACCGGTTTCATTCAGAAGAACCAGCTGAAAGACTGGGTGCACGTATATGATTCCAAAGAAGAGGAGCAGGCTCGTGTGGCGGCCAATATTCCCAGCTACGCCCAGTTGTATGATGTACAAACTTTTCCTACTTTGTACCTCCTGGATAAGGATAAGCGGATCATCGCGAAAAAAGTAACCTTTGAACAGGTGGACGAGATCCTCCAGTACAAGCTTAAAAACCAGTAAACTGCTATGAAAAAACTACTGACTGCCTGTGCCGTAATGGTAAGTCTTTCGGCGACCTCCCAAACGCTTTTTTACTACGGCAAAGACTCCGTTTCGGTCAATGAGTTTCTGAAAGCTTATCACAAGAACAATACAGGACCTAAAAGCCCTAAGGCTTTTTCCAATTACCTGGACCTCTATATCAATTCCCGGCTGAAGATAAAGGAAGCACAGAGCCTGGGGTATGATACCCTTCCGCAGATCGTATCGGACATTGCGGGCCTGCGCCAGCAGATACTGCCTGCCTATCTGAACGATAAGGAAAGCATCGATAAAATGGCGAATGAAGCTTTCCTGCGCTCGCAGAAGGACATTCATCTGGCGCACCTGTTCTTTTCATTCCGGGAACATCCTGATACTGCAGCTTTAGCTTCTCGGGTGAAAGAAGCCATGCAAAAGCTTACCACCCTTTCTTTTTCCGAAGTAGCGCGGCAGTATTCAGATGATCCGGCTGCCGCTGAGAATGGCGGAGACCTGGGATGGATCACTGCTTTTTCCTTACCGTATGAACTCGAGAACCTGGCCTATAGCCTGGCACCTGGAAAAACATCCGGCATCTACCGGTCCCGTGCCGGTTATCATATTTTCCGGAATCTGGCGGAACGTAAGGCAATTGGCAGGATCAGGGCCGCACAGATCCTTCTTTCCTTCCCTCCTGGTGCCAATGAAGCCACGCGCTTGAAAACACGCAAACTGGCCGACTCTATTTATAACAGCCTGCTTAAAGGTGCTGATTTTGGTAAGCTGGCAGCACAATACAGTAATGACGCCATTTCCGCAGCTGCCAATGGCGAAATGCAGGAATTCGGCACCGGAGAATACGACCGGGTTTTTGAGGACAAGGTGTTCTCGCTGGCAAAGGACGGAGCTATTACCCCTCCGTTTCAGACCACGCATGGATTTCATATAGTAAAGCGCATCGCCCGTGTGCCCATACCAGCTAAAGCCGATGCGAAAACCCTGCAGCTGCTGCGCGAGAAGACCGAACGCAGCGACCGCATGAACTCCTCCCGCTCTTCGCTGGCAAAAAAGGTGATGGCTCAGACCGGGTTTCATAAGAATGACTTTTCGACGTCGGAACTCTGGGCGCTGTCCGATAGCCTGATCAACTACCAGACCCCGAAACAGCGGATCAGCATGACCCTTGAAACGCCATTAGCCTCATTTAAGAATAAAAAGCTGACCGTGGCTGACTGGATCAGCTATGCACAGATGTACCGCTACAAATCAGACGGCAGCGGCATTAAGCCTTATCCGCAGATCTGGGAAGAGTTTATGGAATCTTCAGCCCTGGACTATTACCAGAATAACCTGGAGCAGTTCAATGATGACTTCCGGCAACAGATCGCTGAATTTGTCGATGGCAACCTTTTCTTTGAGATCATGCAGCGCCAGGTTTGGGGTCCTGCACAAACGGATACAGCGGCTATTGAAACTTAT
>DATAHC010000031.1:0-4016 GCA_036263415.1 Flavisolibacter sp. | reverse complement strand
GGCGACGTGCGGGCCGACAACCGGCGCTCGGACTTCGTGCCCACGCTGGCCTCGCGCGTCAAGGCGAAGCTCGCCATCGCCAACCCGCACGCCGTCGCCTACGACCTGCCGTTCGGCTGCCCGGGCTGGCTGCAGGCGGTCATCCAGGCCCACTACTTCCTGCGCTCGGGGGACGCCGCCCGCGCCATGGTGATCGGCACCGAGACGCTCTCGCGGGTGTGCGATCCGCACGACCGCGACAGCATGATCTTCAGTGATGGCGCCGGCGCCTGCGTAGTGGAATATTCGGACAAAGGCGATTCCGGCATACTGGCCTCCTCCGTTGTCAGCCATTGTAATGACGAGGCTTATTATATCTACCTGGGATCTTCTTATGAGCCTGACAGCGATCCGGCGATCCGCTATATAAAAATGAAGGGACGCAAGGTATATGAATATGCCATCAAGCATGTGGCTGCTGCGATGAAGAACTGCCTGGATCAATCAGGTGTTGGCATTACCCAGCTAAAAAAGGTTTTTATTCACCAGGCCAATGAGAAAATGGATGAAGGCATTATCCGCGAGCTTTACAAACTATATGGCCGCGATACCATTCCGGAAGGCATCATGCCGATGTCCATACACTGGCTGGGCAACAGCTCCGTTGCCACCGTTCCCACGCTTTACGACCTTGTGCTGAAGGGAAGGGTCAAGGATCAGTCTGTTCAGCAAGGAGATATCATCCTTTTTGCTTCTGTTGGTGCCGGTATGAATATCAACGCCGTGTGTTACAGGGTATAATGGTAAGGCTGGCACGTTCTTTTAGTCGAGTATCCCCTCTGCCACAGTAAAAGCGGAGGTGTTACCAGAATAAAGAACAGCTATGATCGTTACAGAAGAACAAAGAAAGGAAGCACAGGCATTTTACCGGGAAGCACTGGACCTGTTGCATGAAAGCGGCGTGAAGTTTATGCTCGGGGGCGCGTTTGCCATGTTCCATTATACCGGAATTTACCGCGATACCAAGGACCTGGATATATTCTGCAAACCCAGTGATTATCCCAAGATCCTCAAGTTCTTTGCCGAGAAAGGCTATCGTACCAATCTGTATGATGTGCGGTGGCTGGCCAAGGTGTATAAGGGGGATTACTTCATTGATATCATATTCGATACGGTCAACAATATCTGCAGGGTAGACGATACCTGGTTCGACCATGCCACGAAAGCCCAGTTCGTTGGTACAGACGTGCTGTTACTGCCTCCGGAAGAGCTGGTCTGGTGCAAGATCTTTGTCCAGAACCGGGAGCGCTATGACGGTGCTGATGTGAACCATACCCTGCTCAAAACAGGAAAGAACTTCGACTGGAAGCGGCTGTTGTTCCGCATGGATCCGCACTGGCACCTGTTACTGGCCCAATTGCTCCAGTTCCAGTTTGTCTATCCCTCCGAGTATCACGAGATCATACCGAAATGGCTTTTTGATGAGCTGATGGAGCGGGCCAGAGAACAATACGATATGCCCCCGGCCTTTGAAACGGTGTGCAGAGGGCCCATGATCGATCAGACGCAATACGAGATCGATATCAAGCAATGGAATTATAAAACCTACACGATCAAAACTGTTTGAGCGTATGGAAGAAGCTAAAAAAACCCGGATCGCAACTGTAGGCGATATACATGTAAAGGAAGGAGATAAAGGCAAGTGGATCGACTATTTCAAGGAAGTGTCGGCACAGGCTGATATCCTGGTGATCGCCGGCGACCTTACCGATACCGGTGATGAAATGGAAGCCCAGGTGCTGGCCGATGAATTAAAGGCCTGTTCGATTCCGGTAGTAGCCGTTTTAGGTAACCATGACTATGAAAAAGGCCGGCATAAGCTGATCCGGCAGACCCTATTGAAAGCAGGCGTGAATATGCTGGATGGGGAAGCCATTGTAATAGGATCCGTTGGCTTTGCAGGGATCAAAGGATTTGGAGGTGGCTTCGATAAGCAGATGCTTTCCTTCTTCGGAGAAGGCGCGATGAAAGCCTTTGTACAGGAAGCAGTAGATGAAGCGCTACACCTTGACCGGGCCTTATCGAGGCTGGATGCTGAAAACAGTGATGTGAAAAAGATTGCCGTATTGCATTACGCTCCCATCCGGGAAACCGTGATCGGGGAACCGGAACCCATCTTTCCGTTTCTGGGCTGTTCGCGGCTGGCCGAGCCCCTGAACAGGCATAAAGTGACAGCCGCTTTTCACGGCCATGCGCACATCGGAAGCTTTGAAGGCAAAACCAATGACGGCGTCCCGGTTTATAATGTTTCCAAGCCGCTGCTGCTCAAGAAAGGATTAAGCTGTCCCTTTTTCCTATTTGAAGCCTGACCCCGGAATTCCCAAAATCTGATGGCACGCCCCCCTTCCCCCGCGTAATGGTTCATCTGAGATGATTACCGCCCGGATATCTTCAGCTAGCGGCCATTATCCGTTACTGAAAGGAAGTCAGCCCTTCTTTCTCAAAACCATATGAACTTTACCATAACCCTTCCCGGTAGTGTTACTTATAAAATTGTACATTCGAATCACTACATGATACAAACCTTTCAAGCAACCCTCGATGACCTGGAAGCGGTCGCGCTGTTGTTCGATAGCTATCGCCAGTTCTATCAACAAATTCCGGATTTGGACGGCGCCAGGGAATTTATCCGCCAAAGACTGACGAATGGTGATTCTCATATTATACTAGGCAGCGAAGGAAGCCAGGCGGCTGGCTTTACCCAGCTCTACCCCATCTTTACCTCAGTAGGTATGCGGCGCACCTGGCTGCTGAATGATCTGTTTGTGCATTCGGCGCATCGCAAAAAGGGAGTAGGAGAACAGCTGCTCGAAGCGGCCCAGGAACATGCACGGAATACGGGTTCCAAATGGCTGATGCTGGAAACCGGCATGGAAAATATTCCAGCTCAACGGCTTTATGAAAAGATGGGGTGGAAACCCAGTAACGGGAAATTTTACCAACTCACTCTTGACTAAGGTTTTCAGCACTCTATTTGTAACCTTAGTTCATCAAATTTGTTTAACTGACATGGAACTTCAGGATTGCATCATTATCGGCGGCGGCCCGGCGGGCTTAAATGCCGGGGTAGTATTGGGCAGGTGCCGCAGAAGGGTTTTATTATTCGACTCTTCCGTATACCGGAATCAGTATTCCCACGGCATGCATAACTATCTAACCAGGGATGATATTTTACCTTCTGAGTTCCTGCGGATAGCCCGCGAGGAGCTTCAGAAATATTCCGTTCAGCTGATCAATAAACTGGTGGTCAGTGCCCGCAAAAACGAGGAGGGCATATTTGTGGTGCGTGATGAGAACGGGAATCTCTACCATTCCAAAAAACTGCTGGTAGCTACCGGACTTACGGATAACATTCCTGAGGTGGAAGGATTTAAGGAGTTCTATGGAACATCTGTATTTCACTGCCCTTATTGCGACGGCTGGGAAGTTCGGGACCGTAAAATCGGTATTTACGCACGCAACAAAGAGGGCTGGGAACTGGCCCTGGCATTAAAAGGCTGGAGCCCGCAGGTGACGCTATACACAGACGGTAAAAATAAGGTGAAGCCGGAGCAGGAAGCTCAGCTAAATGCCAATGGCATACAGGTGGTGAGATGGCCGATGGCCCGGTTGCAGGGAACCGATGGCCAGCTTGAAAAGATCGTGTTTAAAAATGGGGAGGAAGCGCCCTGTGACGCCATTTTCTTTGTTAACGGTTATACGCAGCACTGCAACCTGGCTGAGACCTTTGGCTGCGAGATGAGCCGAAAAGGAGTTGTCGTCACCAATCGCTTTCAGCAGACCAATATTGAAGGGTTGTATGTTGCCGGGGATGCTGCCAGGGATATGCATTTTGTTGTGGTGGCGGCAGCCGAAGGAGCGAAAGCAGGCGTTATTATCAATAAAGAGCTGCAAAAAGAATGTGTGGAAACAGTGGCCCAGAAAGCAGCCGAGCCCATTCTCTAAGATCTTGCCGATTTAACGAATTGTAAAGCTAA
>DATAHC010000030.1:0-8152 GCA_036263415.1 Flavisolibacter sp. | reverse complement strand
TTCAACGGGTCGTTACCGTTTCTGTTGAAGCCCGCTCTGATCTTCGCATAGTTCAGGAAAGAACTTTTAACACCAGGTAACGCTTCTGTTAAGATAAAGGAGGCGTCAACACCATAATAAGGGTATTGATACAGGCTTTTATCACGTGTTGGTGTATAAAATAAGGAAGATGCATCCAGACGGAAGCTTCCGTGCAGGAACAGGAAGTCTTTCCAGCCGGTAGTAAGGTCAGCATAATAGCCATACTTTCTGTAGGTGGTATTGAATTCACCACCACCCAGTTCACCCTGGCGATTACCTACGTTATACAGGCTATCCTGAACCAGAGAACCGGAGTTTACCTCGATCTGCTTTTGTCTTTGCTGGAAAATACTGGCACCCAATACTAATTTGTTGCTGAACTGGCCGAAATCCTTATCCAGGTGAATCTGGAATTCGTTGTTCAGGGTGTTATCATTGGTAATGCGGTCCAGCACGGAACCTAAAATGTTGGTTCCGGCACGATCGATACCATCATAGTCATTGGCATAATCCCATGGAGCCGGAACATAGGCATCGTTCTTGGCCCAATCTGAATAGATGAATTTACTGGTGTAGTTCTTACGGGTGCGGGAGTTATTGATCACACCTACACGATCGTAAACATTCAGCCAGGGCAGCAGTTTGTAGTTGATTTCGAAGCTACCGCTCAGGTTGGCATCAGCGTATTTCTGACGGTTATTGTCGGCGTTGAAATACGGGTTATTATAGTAGTCGTTGTAATAACCGTTAGGATTGGCGAATTTATTGTTTCTCCAGTCTCTCAGCTGAGAAAGTGGAATGTGTGCCGCCTGGTTAATGGCATCAAAATAGAAGTCGGAAGTGGTTCTGTCATATCCTGCCTGGACATAAGCAGCATTAAAACCTACTCTCAATTTTCCTACTTCTTTTGTTGCAGCGATACGTACACCGGTTCTTCTGCTTTTATCACCGTATACGATACCTTCCGTATAGTTGTTCTCAGCAGACAGATAGTAGGTGCTGGTCTGGTCGCCACCAGAGAATCCGATCTGGTTGTTGGTCGTAAAACCGGTATTCCAGGCTCTTTGTCTTTCACCTTCAATCGGACTGTAAGGAAGGATGAATTTATCGCCGTCTTCGGTTACACGGCCAATAATGCGCTGCTCGCCATTATAAGCGTCGCCATATTGCTGATTTTCAAAAGGACGCCAGTTGTCATGCATCCTGTCCAGATAATTCGTTTTATAACCAGCTGTTCCAAAACCGGCGGCATAGTGTGAACCACTACCGTATTGGTCCTGAAAATCAGGAAGCCAGGCCAGTTTTTCGAAATTGGTTGTATTGGAATAATTCACTTTTAATTTGCTGCGTGTACCTCTTTTGGTAGTAACCAGTAACACACCATTCACACCCGCTGATCCATAAAGGGTAGCTGCCTGGCCGCCCTTCAACACTGAAATACTTTCAATGTCGTTAGGGTTCAAAGAGGCCAGTGAGGTTTGGTTGGCATATGGAATACCATCAATTACCACAAGGGCATCATTGTTACCGGTTAAGGAACGGTAACCGCGTAAAACCACTTTTACCTGAGGGTCAACGCTTGCATCGATGTTGAAGATCGTCAGACCGGAAACTTTACCGGATAACGCCTGACCAACACGGGGAGACTGACCAACGGTAAGATCACTGGTCGTTACCTGGGCTGCGGAATACCCAAGCTCTTTGGGTCTTCTTTTTAAACCCTGGGCCGTGATGATCACATTTTCCTGGATCATACCGGCAGTCGTTGCCAGAACAAAGTTTTCATCTCCTGTACCACCTGGGGTAACATTGCTGGCTTCAAAACCTACAGCGGAAATAACCAGTTTAGCACCTTGATTTACTTTGATGGAAAAGGAACCGTTGGCGTCTGCCCTTACAGCATTGCGGGTTCCTGCTTCTGTGATCGTTGCAAAGGGAATGGCCTCTCCTTTGTCGTCTCTAACATGGCCTGTAATTGTGCGTGTCTGGCCAAATGCCAATGCACAAAACAGCATCAGCACTGAAAGCAGTGATACAATTTTTCTCATGTGAATGTTTTAGTTTAATAGTTAAAAGCATCAATCCTGTCCAGGGATCGTAGGGGGTCTGCCGCTTATCATAGTTTTAGACCACTTATTGAGACAAAACCCCTACAAAAAATGCTGCGCCAAGTTAAGGGATTTTTTAACATCATTTTAAGTACTTAAACAATAAATCTGTTTATATGTTACTCAACTCACTGAGAATAAGCAGTTTACTATAAAAAAATTGAGAATAACCAATGCCTTATTCAACGTCCGGAATGGATTACGGACAAAACATCTATATATAACTTAATTATTATGTGATAAGTAATAAGAGACCTCTACCGGATCAGTAAAAAGCTTCCGCTTTGTTGCACTACAGCTCCGCTGTTCGGGTTTTTATATTCCAGCAGCCAGAGATAAAGTCCGTTGTTCATAAAATGGCTTTGCTTTTTTCCATTCCAACCCTTTCCAGGTTCTTTACTTTCGAAAACGACCCCGCCGTACCGGTCGTAAATCCTGAAATGATAATCCTTTGCCTGGCATTGAAGGCTGGGACGGAATACATCATTGCGGCCATCATTATTGGGAGTAAAGGCATTGGGAACAAATACCTGGCACTGGCAGGCCTCCTCCACTACCCGGAAGCTTTTCCGGTCAAGGGAACAATCATTCATTATCGTAATGGAATACAAACCCACCGAGTCAATGGTCCGCTCCGGATAAATAAGGCCATTTTCCCATTGGTAGGTATTGCCCCATCGTGTAGTGGCATTCAAACGGAGCTGGCCGCCTTTGCAAATGACCGTATCTTTTATCCAGTCCGGCACCTTAACCGATTCATCGGTCTGAATCGTAATCGTTGTTTTCGCCGTATCGGTCAGGCATCCGCTAAATAAGACGGCCGAAACGGAATAGGTGCCTGGCCCCGGATAGCTATGTTCGGGAGCTAAGGCTATGGAACCATTCCGGTTTCCGGAGGCGGGATCGCCAAAATTCCAGTGAACCGAATCTACTTTATGGAATAAAAGGCTGAACCGGGCGGGCTGATCAGCACAGGTCCGCTGTTGCACCTTGATGCCGTTCTCGCGTAAGGAAAAACTGCCGGAACGGATATAGTTGTAATTAATAAACTTATACTGCTGCCCAATATTTACATAGTTCCTTCGGTACCGGGCTGCCGCACCTGCCTTGTTTGGGTCCTCGATGACACTGAAACTGCGATCAAGGTTCGTTGTAGTATACTCCTTCATTCCCACATAGATTTTCCCGTCCGGGCCCAGCTGCATGGTTCGATTGACATAAATACAGGAACCCCTGGGACTGCAGGCAGCCCTGTCCCCTCCCTCATTCAGAATGATGGCGCTAGCAGCGATATCACTGGGAGTCGCTTTATCAAGATCCAGCTGGAAGATATAATGCAGCTGAATGTCGTTCTCCACATCGATCACTTCATAGCAGCCCATATAGAGCTTATTTCCATCCGGTGACAGCTCCACATCTTCCAGGATTTGGCCCGAAGGTGTTGAAAGAACCATCGGGTTCGAGCATACTCCGGTTTTCTTATCAAAATCATAGAGCACCACTTTAGATTCCTCCAGCAAGGGTATCACCAGCCGCTCGCCATTGGCGGAAAATTTTATGTTGGAATTACCAGTGTGAAGTTCGACCGGCAAGCCAGGCGCCGGAGACGAAACAGGGCCCGGTGATACGCCTGATTTTGTAACCAGAAAACTCTGAAGTGCTCCCTGCGAATAGGTCACGATCCATTCATCCTTATCGTTGCAATGGTGCGTTCCGGCCAGCACCATGGAGGCATTGGAAGTAAGACTGGTAAAATACGTATTGGGATCAACGGGTGTTGGATACACCAGTTCATTGAATTCATCCGGATGCTGCATCCTGATCGTGAGATACATCAGTTCTCCTTTGTGCTTACCATTGTCAATCCCAAATAAGTAATACAGTGAATCAGTATCCGGATAAGGACAAATAAGCGGCATCACCTTATTGGTGAAGGGCCACCAGCCCTTATATTTTGGCAACAACTGATTATAGGTATTCCAGACCTTGATCCCATCAGTATAAAATAACAAACGGCCCTGCACATCGCAGATGGAAGAAATAAAATAAGGGGCCTTAGGCTCATCCAGGGCTGATTTGAATAAAGAAACCGGCTGCGTATTGAAATCCAGGCCACTACCGATACCGAAGGCCCAGACCTGATTTCGTTTTTGTGCCGGACTGATCAAAGCGCAAAAAGAAAGGATAAACAGTATTATTAGCCGGAACAGCATCGTATGAGATTGAGCATGTTTGGTTGGGGTTCGTTGCATCCGGAACACGAGACGTAAGCTACTATTTTTGAGCTGGTAAAATAAGGCAATTTCAGGCAGGACCGATATACCCTTTATATAAAAAAAAGACCCCGCATTGCGGGGTCTGTATCAATAATAGAACATTAAAACTTGTCCCACCATAATTTAGTCGATACATCGTCGCCACCTATGGCAGATGATGCGGCTTCGAAATTCAGGCGGTTCACGTTCTGTTCGTTAACCGGGTAAGGGAACCGTACCGGAATATCACTGAGAGCATCATTGGCAGGGTCCAGCTGCGGATAGTCCAGCCTTCTCCATTCAATCCACGCATCCCAGCCTCTGTTATATAAGGCAATCCACTTCTGGATACCGATTCTTTGTTTGTATAAAGCAGGATTATACGCTACAGAAGGCTGCGCCAGGTAGGCGGTTGCCTCTGCTGTAGTACCACCCCAGTAAAGAATGGAGGCGGTTACACCGGCATTATAGTACGTAGCGGCTGTTCCGCCCACATTAAAGCCTCTTTGTGCTGCTTCAGCCAGGAAAAGCTCTGTTTCTGCATAATCCAGCAGCAATCCTGGGAAGGTAGGTTGCGTAATAGCCGGGTTTACATGAGAGTATTGAGCGTAGGCTGATTGCACTCCCGGATCGGCACCGGAATAACCGGAACCGGTCTGGTCAAACGTAAAATAATCATTGATCCGGGGATCATTGAACGCTTCCAGCTGGTCAATGAACGTGCTGGCAGCCACAAAATCATCCCGACCGCTTTGAACCAGGTCCACCCAGATCGGGTTGGTGTTGGGCGGTGCGTTCTGAAAGGCCACTTCAGCATTGTCAGCATTGGAAGTAAATACCCCACTGGCTACAGCGGCTTCCACAACAGCCTTGTCTTTGGCAGGATCTTCATCAGCAATGGTCATTCCCATTTTCACTTTCAGTGAATTGGCAAACTTTTTCCACTTGGCTACATTACCGCCATAAATGATATCGGCTCCG
The DNA here is from genome assembly GCA_036263415.1 of Flavisolibacter sp. GTDB lineage: Bacteria > Bacteroidota > Bacteroidia > Chitinophagales > Chitinophagaceae > Flavisolibacter. Next base: position 2,787 of record DATAHC010000030.1, on the reverse strand, counting down.
GCAAAACTGCTTCCTCCGGTTGCCAGGTTTCCAATGGCAGCATCCAGACGTGTCAGAAGATCGTTATAGATCGTCTTGGCATCATCATACTTGGGAAAGGGATTATCAATATTCAATGCTTCTGTGTAAGGGATATTACCAAAAGTAGTAACCAGGTAATACCAGGTATACACTTCCATGATCTCTGTGATCGCCAGCTGATTCTTTTGGGTCGCAGCATCCTTCACATCAGTAGGGATCAGGTTCTTGGCTTCCCTCAGGTCGCGGATCACATCGCGGTATAAGGCATTCCAAACCGCGTCATTGATCTCCCGGGTACCCAGGTCATACTGGCTCTCTTCCGGATATTGTGTCTCCTGCCACTGCTGAACGATCAACCGGAAGATATTCAGGTTCACATTCGAGGAGGAAAGCGTACTGGCCAGTGAGCGTTCTGCATTGGTAAAAAACGCATAGGAAGGTAGTGTGGCCGGATTCTTCGGATCCACGTTGATGCTCGATATGTCTTTCGTACAAGACACCGTAAGCATCATCACACCCAATAAGGCATATATGATTCTTTTCATAGTCTTTTAATTAAAATCTGAATTTGACATTAAAGGTGAAGGTTCTTGTAGTTGGATAAGCACCGCTCTGATAGCCCTGCAGATTGCCGGAACTGATGGTCTCTTCCGGATCTGCGTATGGCAGGTTCTTATCGATGATCCACAAGTTTCTGCCGATCAAAGACAGGTCAATACCTTTAAAGGGTTGCAGCCTGGACACAAAAGATTTTGGTAAAGAATAGCTGATCACCGCTTCTCTTAATTTCACAAAGCTGGCATCATAGACAAAGCCCGCTGTTGGCTGACGATAACCTAAGGTTCCTTCAGAGTTGGCGCGACGAACTGTATTGGGTTTTCCATCGGCATCAACACCTGGTAAAATGATACCGCCACCGTTGGCAACGGTGTTTCTGGATGGATTACCCTTATCATTATTCCCTACTGTTTCAGGATAAAGACCGGTTCCCAAACCATAATACATGTCCAGGGAGAATACATCGCCACCATGTCTGGTATCGATCAGGAAGCTTAATGAAAAATCTTTGTAGCGGAAACTGTTGTTCACACCCCCTACCCAGTCCGGATAGGCATTTCCGATCACTTCATTGGAAGTTGGAGACAGTACGTACCGTCCATTGGTGCCGACTACTCTTTGGCCGTTTTTATATACATAGTTGGAGCCTCTGATGGTTCCGTAAGGCTGACCCAGCGTAGCGTTCAGTGAAACACCTGCCTGGAAATCACCCAGTACCAGGTTCTCGGCACCTTCAAACAGCTTTACCACCTCATTATCATTCTTGGACCAGTTTACATTGATGGTCCAGGAGAAACTGGAAGTTTTAACCGGTGTACCGAAAGCGGTAACCTCAATACCTCTGTTCTCGATAGAACCGGCATTCAGGAACTTGGAGTTGTAACCAGTAGCCGTTGAAAGGATCACCGGAGTGATCAGGTCATCGGTACGGGACTTATAATATGTTACATCAAATCCTACGCGGTTTTTAAGGAAGGCAGCCTCAATTCCGGCTTCAAAGCTTCCGGTCAGTTCCGGCATCAGTTCCGGGTTGTTCTTGGTACCAGCTACTGATCCCTGTGGGTTGCCACCGAATGGTGCAATGCCCAGGTAGGAATCAAATACGCTGTAAATAGGAGCATCGTTACCAACACGGCCATAGTTGGCTCTTAACTTACCATAAGACAGCCAGGTAGCTGTTGGTAATAATTTAGAGAAGGTGAAACCGGCAGATACGGATGGATAATAATAGGTATTATTATTCTTTGGCAGCGTTGAGGAAACATCTCTCCGGATCGTACCGTCCAGGGTAATCATATCCTTCCAGGTAAAGGTGGCACCGGCATATAAGCTGTGCACCTCTCTCCTGCCGTCAAATTCGGTAGGGGCATTCGGAAGGTTCAGTGAGTTGGACAACGCATAAACGCGGGGAACAATCAGTCCTCCGTTGGTAGCGGCACGAATGCTCTGTGTACGTCTCTTATTCAGCGTTCCACCGACCAGGGCTTTGAAGTTGATATCGCTGGACAGATCCCGGTCCATATTGGCGATCAGGTCAAAATTGGTTTCGCGGAAATTATTATTGAAACGGCTGTAAGAAGAAGTCGTAACACTTCCTACGGCCTGTCTTTCTTCCTGCAGCTCATCGAATCCGTCGTGGGAAGCACGACCCAGGATATTCAGCCATTCTACCGGCTTGAAGTTCAGGGTAGCGACTCCGAAATAACGATTGCGCGAATCAGATTCATAGTTCTCATAACGGCTGAAATAAGGATTGTCCCAGAAATTCGGCGTCAGGTTGTCCGGATCTTTCAGGTTCCAGGTCATATTCTCTCTGGTTCTGAAATAAGCATCTTTCTGGTCTTTGATGTCCACATTGGTTTCCCACCACTGGCGGAAATTGGTCATCAGGTTTTTGTCATCATAACCGGTTCCATAGCGGCCGGTACCCTGAATATTAGTAAAGTTGATGGTAGCACCGGCTGTTAATTTGGGAGTAATGTTATACGTACCGCCAAAGTTTACCAGGTTCTTTTTCACTTTACTGTTCGGAAGAATTCCCTTGTCATCATTCCTTGTATAGCCCAATTTGAAAGATCCCTTATCGGATCCTCCATCGATGAATACGCTCTGATTGGAGGAAACTGGAGTTTCAAAGAATGTAGTAGGATCATTGGCTGCTGCCACCCAGGGTCTTGCCTTACCGAAATTTGGCGAGGTCGGATCAAA
>DATAHC010000029.1:0-6535 GCA_036263415.1 Flavisolibacter sp. | reverse complement strand
TCTTCTTTTTTCCGTTCCGGTAGGAGTTCACCACCAATACAGTGATCCGTCTATTACCAAGGGCATCAAGCTGTTTCAGGGTCTGCTGACCTTTGGCGTAGCGATACCTTCCTTTATTACAGCGTTTACCATTGCCGCCTCACTGGAATATGCCGGACGCAAAAAAGGCGCGAAAAGTTTGCTGGGCTATTTTGGAAAGCTTCCTTACCTGGATCCGAACCGCTACCTGTTTGCCTACATGATCTGCGGCCTGTTCCTGTTTATTTTCGGAGGTCTCACCGGCCTGGTGAATGCTTCCGGCGAGTTGAATAATGTAGTACACAATACCGCCTGGATGCCCGGTCATTTTCATATGACAGTAGCCGGTCCGGTGTTCCTTGCCATTATTGGCATGAGCCTGCACCTGTATGCCACCAACTCCGGCAAAAGGGTCTTTCTTCCGAAACTGAATGTGATCATACCCTATATGTGGGTGATCGGTATCCTGATCTTCTCTACCGGGCTTTCCTGGGGTGGACTGATCGGCGAGCCCAGACGCACCAATCTGGGTTTAACGTATCTGAATCCTGAAAATGCACAGTTCACACCGGAGTGGGTGCCTACCACTTTTCTGGCACTGGCAGGAGGTATTATCATGACGGTAGCCGCCCTATTTTTCTTTATTGTATTCTTTGGAACGATCCTCAGCAAACGCAAAGAAGAACCGGCGCTGTATTTACCCGTCAGCGAAGCACTTCACGATGAAAAACGCATACCGCTTTTCGATACGTTCAAGCCATGGCTGGTTACCATGGCGGTAATCCTGGTGATGGCCTATGTGCCTGCATTCCTGAATGCCAGCCGGAACCCTGGCCCTGCTGCGCCTGGCTTCACACCCGATAATCCGGCACCCGTAACTTCTCAGTTGAAAGTGACTGCTGTCACAGACGGCAAAACGGCCAGACCATGAAAAAGCAAGGAATCATACCGGCTTTTGTAATTCTGATAGTGCTGCTTCCGGTAACTGTTTTTGCCCTGGTATCCTGGTACGAAGCCCGATATGAAAGGCTTCCGGTGCTGAGTAAACAAGGGACGGTGGTAGGTAACTTCTCTTTCTGGGACCAACAGGGGAGTACAGTTACCCGTGAGGGCTGGAAAAACAGGATCGTGGTCGCCAACTATTTCTTTACCCATTGTCCGGTGGTATGCCCTAAAATGACGGCTCAGTTGAAAAGAGTGCAGGCGGCCCATAACAGCGTGCAGATTTGTTCTTTTAGTGTTGACCCTGAACGGGACAGCGTGAAACGACTGGCAGCCTATGCGTCACAGTTCGGAATCCAGGGCAATTGGTCACTGTTAACCGGTGACAAGCGGGAGCTTTATCGTTTTGCCCGGAAAGAACTGCAGCTGGTGGCCACGGACGGAGATGGCGGTCCAGGCGATTTTATTCACAGCGATAATATGGTACTGATCGACAGGCAGCAGCGGATTCGGGGCTATTACAAGGGCACCGACGCCACTGATATGGACCGGTTGATAAAGGATATTCAAAAGCTGGAAAAAGAGTGAAAAGAACTGATCAAAATCAGCCGGGCAACTGCTACAGGTATTAAAATATCCCTACGCCGCAATAGAACTTTACAACTGCTAAATCATACATCATGCGTTTACAAACTGCTTTACTGATACTGGCCCTTCCCGTAAGTTTATGGGCAAAGGCGGCTCCTCCTGTTGAAGAAGGAGCGCTCATTTTCAACAGCCGTTGCGCTGGCTGTCATAACGTGAATAAGACCGTTACCGGGCCAGCTCTCGCGGGAGTAGACCAACGGCACACTATCGACTGGATTGTATCCTTTGTACACTCCTCCCAAACATTAGTTCAGAAAGGTGATAAGGATGCCGTGGCACTCTTTGAGAAATTCAACCGGATTCCGATGCCCGATCACCCGGATCTGACACCGGAGAATATCGCCTCCATTGTTGCCTATATCAAATCTGAAACAAAGGCAGAAGAAAAAGCGCCGTTCCGGAAACCGGGCAAGCTCCATCCGAATTACCTCCCTGTTTCTATTACGAATACCGGCTTCTTTGCTGTGTACCTGGCTGTGGTGATGGTTCTTGCAGGAGTTTTACTGCTATTGGTCAATGTGAAGGCTGCGCAACGTGATCAGTAGATAACCTCGGGTACTTTAAGAGCCTCCGAACAGCTATTGCTATCACAAACCTGTTCAGACTTGATAAATATAAAAAAACCTAAGCGGACGTTTCTGAAACGGGCTTAGGTTTTTTTAGTAGGCCTCCTGCTCTTGAAAGGGCATAAGGCCTGAAGAGAATGAAGGTCATAACCTACAGTTCGCCATATTCTTCCAGCTGATCAGAATACTTGGGGTCGATGGAGATCCTTGCATGCGCACACATATTCACCTGTTGCTGTAAGGTATAGCTATTGGTACCGGTTGTCTGGATCCATCCGCCGTTTTCATTCCGGAACACCTGTGCATGCAAACCGTAGTAATGCTCCAGTTGCTGCTCTACTTCCCGTACCGTCATGGAGGAAAGGATGCGGAATGTACCTTCCTTTCTTTTTTTGCGGATAGCTCCTATCTTCTTTTCCGGTGAAATCAGCTTTGCATCTTCTGAAGCTTTGCCGGGATGGTGGGCAACTTTGTAAAACTCCAGCTTGAGGCAGGGAAAACATTTGGAAAAGCGTTCCTGCAGGTCGGAGATCAGTAGATTATCATGAATCGGTAAAAGCATAAAACGTTATTTATTTATAAGAATAGAGTATGGGCATTGAATCGTATGACAGGGCCCTGGCTGGCCTCCCGGCCCATTTCATTTTGTTTTTCCAATGACCACGCATCCGTTCTGGTGGTTTCCAGCCATAGGTCTCCGGATTTACGAAAGATCTGCACAAACAGGCCAAATTCAGTTTGCAGCAACGTTTCCAGTTCGCCTGCCGGTAAGCTGGCTTTATAATCCAACAGTCCGGCTTTGAATCCGGGCAGGTCGCCCAGTAAAATCCGTTCCGGTATTTTCAATCGTAAGGGAGAGCCTTCCCCAGACCGGTGGGGCAGCCGGAAAAGCTCCATTTTCAAAAATGGAAATTGCTTTGAAAACTGGCGTTTCAGGTCTTTGACCTTCATATCCGCCGAAATTTGGAGATTCATATGCTAAGCTTTAGGATACAAAGCTGAGTCGTAACCGGGTATCCGATGCTGATGATCATTATTGTAATAGCTAATACTCGTCAACTTTTATAAGGAGTGTTGAACCCTGTGAAAGTAAGCAGGGTAGAGGTTGTCTGGAAGACAGCTAACGAAGGTCATTATGGTAGCGCTCCCTGGTCATTATAATCTACAGGCGCTACCCCTATTTTGCTCAACGAATTATAAATGGTTCATCATTATGCAGAAAACAGCCTATTACCTAATCAATGGCATCACGCTATACCGTGTGGTGGCTTCCCTGGTGCTATTCATACTGATCATGAAAGGCAAAGCTGCGCTCTTTGCCTGGTTGCTTCCCATCAGCTTTTTTACGGATGCCATAGATGGATTTCTGGCAAGAAGGTATAAAGTTGTCAGCGTATTGGGTGCCAGGCTGGATTCTATCGGAGATGACATGACCGTTCTGATGGGCATTCTGGGACTTATTTTTTTTAAGCCCGAATTCCTGAAACAAGAGTGGGTATGGGTTCTTACGCTGGTGATCCTTCTCCTTATTCAACTGTCTGTAGCACTTTACCGTTTCGGAAGATTTACCAGTTTTCATACCCTACTGGCCAAGGTAGCAGCCCTCGCACAGGGAATTTTCCTGATCCTTTCGTTTATACTTCCGGAACCTCCGCTTCTGTTGTTCTATGTGGCTGCCAGTATAACATTCCTGGACCTTGTTGAAGAAATTATAATGGTAAGCCTGATGCAGGAATGGAAAACAGATATAAAAGGATGGTATTGGATGAACAGGATACAAGCCAATGAAGAGCATACCTGATCCGGTTATGCCAATTCTGCTTCCATACGTGCTACTGGCTTCGCTCCTGCAGCCTAAACCCCGGAAGTTTTGAGGTTGGACCGGATCTCACTGATCATTTGAAGCTGAAGCTCCTGGATCTCGAAAAGTGTTTTCATTTGTTCTGCAATCAATAGGTCCAGCTTTTCCTGTAAATGCCGCACTTCTATCTCCGCCTTTAAATTGATCATATAATCATTCGTCGCTCTTTGACGGTCTTTCGCTTCTTTCCGGTTCTGACTCATCAGCAGTACCGGAGCCTGCAAGGCAGCGATCGTAGAAAGCAAGAGATTCAAAAGAATAAAGGGATACGGATCGAATGGCTTTCCCAGCCAGTAAATATTCGCAGCGATCCATAACACCATCACCAGCAAAAATAACCCGATAAAATACCAGCTGCCTCCGAAGCTCGCTATGCGGTCGGAAATTTTGCTGGCAAATCCTGGGTGGTCTTCCTCAAATGAAAAGAGCTTCTGAGAGATGAGCTTCTCCTCTTCGATCGACCGTATAACAATATCATTGAGCTTCTTGAGTTGCTGGTTTTCTGTTTCGAGAATAGCATCCAGCGATACGGATTCAGGCATGTCGTTTGTTTTTGGAGGGCGCACGGCACGTCTGTAACCCGAGAAGGGTATAGAGCGGGCAGTTTCCCAGGATACTGGTAAAGAGGAAAACTGCAGCTACCACAAATAGAAAGATGCCGGCTGCACCGTAAATAAAACCTTCGTAAAAGAAGAATAAAATGACCAGGGCTGCCAGGGCCCGCAGGATCCGGTCAAGGATTCCCATATTCTTTTTCATGATTCTTTAATTACGGGTTATTTATGCGCAATGAATACCGGAAGTTGATGGGTTTTTACCACTTCCTGTACAAAGCTTTTGTGGAACAGCTGTGAAATTCCGGAACGGCTATAGGATCCGCTCACCAGCATGGCGCCCTTCTTTTCACTGATCCAGGTTCCAAAATGCTTTTGGGGGTTCAGGTCCAGTTTCTGTATGGTGAGATCACTGAAATGCTGTGAACTCAGTTCTTCGATGAAAGATTCGTTGGGAAGTTCAACGGAAGGGTCTCCGCTGGCATAAACCAGCAGGGTGGGAAGATTGACCAGTTCAGGAAACAGGTAAGCGAACTGCTTGATGGCATATACCGAATCATCACTACCGTCATAGGCCAGGATAGTACTCTGAGGAAAAACACTTTCGTCAGCAACCACCACCACCGGACACTCGGCATAGTGCAGGGCATCTTTAAGGTACAGCGACTGATCGCCCAGGATGCCCTGATAAAAACGCTCACCATCCAGGATCATAAGATCTGAAAACCGTGATTCCTTTTTCAATTCCGGTAATACAAAATCAGTATAGTCTTTATGGATTCTGTAGGCCATGCCATTTTTTCGGCAGCGCTCTTCGAAGCGCTTCTGATTGTTCACGATCTCCTCGGCATCTTCCGGCTCAATAAGCGGTATGAAAGGGGCGCCGGAAGAGGCGGAGGCCACGGCAGCATAACTCCACAGGTTGGCATAATCGACCTGTGGCAGAAATACGGCTGTTGCCAGAATAGGGTTTCGCTCATTCAGTTCTGCAGCGAACCGGAAAGCAGCTTCCGAAAAATTACTGCCATCGAAAACAAGGAGTACCTTTTTCATAACGGTTGTTTCTGCAAGAGTAGAAAAACGTCAGTTCCTGTTAACTGACCGTTATGAGAAACCTGGATGATTTCCGTCAGTCGTCGAATCATCTTGAAAATGGACAAAAATCTGAAAGGATCAGGATCAATCCGCAGGTTGCTTCGGCCAACAGTTACAGACTATCTCTTAGGAGGAGTGGTTCAATTCAGCATTTTTTTGAGCCGGTCGAGTGCCAGGATCACGATCTTACCATTTTGAATATCGATCAGCTTTTCCTCACGGAAGTCCGTTAGTGTGCGTATGAGCGATTCAGTGGCAGTTCCGGCTACCGCAGCCAGATTTTCCCTGCTCATGCCGATGGCTGCGGAGCCCTCACTGCAAAATTTCCGGTAAACCGAAAGCAGGGCGTCTGCCACTTTTCTTCTGAGCGAATTATAAGCGATATGGATCAGCTGCTGCTCCCGCTCACTAACATCATTGGCCAGCAGGCTGATGAATTTTCTGCTTACTTCCGGGTTGGAATTCATGAGCGCTTCGAATTCGTTTTTCGGAATCGCTGCAATCTCACTATACTCCAGCGCTTCTGCATATTCCTTATAAACAGAATTCTCCAACAGGGCTATGTAACCGAAAAACTCACCCGCATTCACAATCTTCACGATCAGCTCTTTGCCATCATCATTGGTCTTGTAAACTTTCACTTTTCCGGATTCCACGTAATAGAGCCGGGTAGGGCGGTTTCCTTCCGAGAAGATCCTTTCCTTTTTCCGGTATTTATCCAAATGCCGGCCACTTACGAAATCGGACAGGGCTTGCTCCCCTTTTACCATTTCGATCAGCTCATTCATTCCGGAAAGTCCGGAAATCTGTGACTTGAAGAGATCCGCTTTTTTCAGCCGGCTTTCAATGGC
>DATAHC010000028.1:0-16907 GCA_036263415.1 Flavisolibacter sp. | reverse complement strand
GACAAGCAGGCAGCTACACAGCGGAAAGACCGGGGAGAATTTATCCGCGTGGCCCTGGTGGGCTATACCAACGTGGGGAAGTCTACCATCATGAACCTGCTGAGCAAAAGTGAAGTGCTGGCCGAGAACAAGCTGTTTGCCACCCTTGATACCACTACCCGCAAGATCGTATACGAGACCACGCCCTTCCTGCTGAGCGATACGGTAGGTTTCATCCGCAAGCTGCCCCACCACCTGGTGGAAAGCTTCAAAAGCACGCTGGACGAGGTGCGCGAGGCGGATATACTGCTGCATGTGGTCGACATCTCGCATCCGAATTACGAGGACCAGATCGGCGTGGTGAACAAGACCCTGCAGGAGCTGGAGGCTTTCGAGAAGCCCATTATCATCATCTTCAATAAAATGGACCTCTATATCAAGAACACTTTTGACGAGTGGCTGGATGAATCGACCAAGGAGCAGATCCTGAACGACCTGAGAGAGAACTGGCAGCGGCAGACGAACGGGAACGCCATCTTCATATCGGCCCTGGAACGTACCAATATCGAGGCCCTGAGAAATACGATCCTTGAAAAAGTGCGGGAACTGTACCGCGTGCGCTATCCTTATAAAACAGAGTTCTTCTACTAATTATGGGAAAGCAGCGCTGGGTGAAAATAGCGGCCCATCTTGAGGAGTTGCCGTTCGGGGCCAACTATATAGCGGAAGCCGATGCGGACGGCAAACTGATATGCATTGCCCGGAAAGACCAGGAGCTGTATGCCTTTGCGCGCAAGTGTCCGCATGCCGGGGGCTATTTTGCGGAAGGCTATCTCGATGCCCTGGGCAATGTGGTGTGCCCGCTGCACCGGTATAAGTTCTGCCTGAAGAACGGTCGCAACGTAACCGGCGAAGGCTACTACCTGAAACACTGGCCCGTTGAGGTGCGGGAAGACGGGGTTTATGTGGGCCTGGAATCCAACGCGTTATTTGGCCTGCTTTGACAGCACCCTGACCTCTTTTTCCGAAAGCAGGAGCCCCTGGATGGCGCCGATCAGTTCCGCCGCCGTAAACGGCTTTTGCAGGCAGCTGATCCTTTCGGACTTTCCGAACGATACGTCCAGTCCGGACCCACCTACCGATAAAGCAATCACCGGCACATCACTCTTCAGCTTTTTGCGGATATAATTGATCGCCTGGTAACCATCCATACCCGGCATATCCAGGTCCATGACAATAAGGTCGTACATGCCGCGTCCGTATTCATAACTCTCCAGGGCCTCCTTGCCGTTACCTACGATATCCACGGTAACACCCTGTGGCTCCAGGATCCGGCGGATGACTTTCTGGTTCACTTCATTGTCTTCCGCCAGTAGTACGTGCGTACCAGCGAGCAGTCCGGCAGACAGCAGCCCGACGCAACCTCCGGCGATGGTGGTGTGCTGCCAGTTGTATTTGATAATGAATTTGAGGGTGGTGCTCATGCCCGGGATGGAGATCAGCTCACTTTTTCCACCCAGCTCCGCGATCAGCTGACGGGCCTGAGCCAAGGACCGGAAGTAGGTGAAGCTGCGGCTCTTTTGCCGGGAGAAAAAGCCATTGTCTACCAGCGCAAATTCCAGCAGCACTTCCTTATCGGATTGCAACAGTTGCCGGGCGCTGAAAATGATGCGGGAGGCTTTGGAATGCTCGATCGTATTCTGCAGCACGAGGTTGAGCAGGCGCCGCTGCAGGTTCACATCTCCTACGATGGTAAGGTCGGAGGCCATATCGTCCAGGATTTCCAGATCGATGCCGTAGTCTTGTGCCAATCTTTTATAGGTGATCAGGCTTTCCTGGATGATGTCCTGGAGCTGATACGTGCTATGCTTTACTGCCGGGGTTTTCAAGAGGTGTCGTTTTGAGGTTATTGGATAGAGGCGCATCAGGAAGCGTCCTTCGGCAGCGGGGGCGAACTACCATAGAGGTGATAATGGGCACTAGCCCGAATGGGTGAAGGGTAATTCATAGTTAAACAAGGTTTACCTACAAAAAACGAAAGATTAAACAGAGTTGCAACCGGCGGGCGGGCCTATTTCCTAATGCTAAGTAGAAGTCCTTATGCATCATTTATAATGATAAGAACCTGACAACCATTGAAAAAACTTTAAAATCCATTGTATTGTATTTGGAGAGAATTGAAAATCCCCTATTTTTGCCGTCCCAAAACCTGACCGGTGAAGGGAAAACATTCCTCCTTAGCTCAGTTGGTTAGAGCATCTGACTGTTAATCAGAGGGTCTCAGGTTCAAGTCCTGAAGGGGGAGCAAATAGAAAAGAGCCACAGAAGTGTGGCTCTTTTCTATTTGAAAGATCAATGCTTTTGGTGTTGACGTTCAAAGAAGGTTTCGAATGAAATCTTTCTCAGCAGCCGCCTTTGCGAGGCGCACGCTTATAGAGTATTTTACCATCCCTTTCTGCATAGTCCCCCGTTATGATAGGGTAAGCATACTTGGGCGCCCATGATACGCCATGACTTCTTATTATTAGCTTGTCGTTGACCTTCAGGCTTTGTAATTGCTTTACTTCTTCGGGCTTCAATATTCCAAAACTCAGAATATAGTCCTCGCCACCGATCCGGGCCATTACTCCAAAACCCAGGCGGGAACCTGGCGGAAGGGAAAGGGAGGTGATGACAGCCTCCATATTGGAAAATGTGTTGGTATAGTTCTTCAGTTTAGCGGCACCATCCAATACCTTTTTACCTTCAGGGGATGCTTCCCATTGCTTGTATCGTATACCATCAGGGGTAGCCTCCCATTGCTTTAAGGCGGCATCCTTTTCGGCAGCAGATGGCTTTGGGTTTGATGTAGCCGGCTTCTCCGTCTGGCTCTGGCGATTGGCAAACACCAGTCCGCTTACTACCACCAGTGGTAGGATCAGCGCATAAATTACCTTTTTCATATTTATTGTAGCTTTAATTGACATGGATCGCTTAACCTGATGAACCGGACCTGTTTACTGCATTTCTTTCGTTTCCCAACAAGCCGGTGCAGCAAAAATACCGTGATGGTGTCCGGATGAAAGCATCCGGATTGTAATTAATCGTGTAAACTTTGTAAATATTTTACTGATATGGTGCGCGTTATAAGAAATCTGTTGCCAATCAAGCGAAACTACGTAGGCGGATTCTTATTGCTCACGCTCATCGCAATCATTTGCCTGGCCTTCAGCCTGGCTGGAACCGATGACTTTGACTTTGCCAGGAGGGAAATCCTGCTCCGCCGGGTCGGACATGAGCTACTGCTTCAGTCAGGAGACAGTACATCCCGGGTACTACCCGTAGAAAAGATCGCCAGTGATGCGTACCAGATCGGTTTCGAGAAGGAATTTACATTTCAGCCCGAGTCGCTGGTGAACATAACCCAACGTATGCTGGCTAAAGATCCACTCGCCAATGAGTACTTAATTAATGTTCTGAACTGTGCCGACGGCCGAGTAGTGTATGGTTTCGTGCTCTCGAACAATAAGAAGGATGATATCATAGCCTGTATCGGAAGAGGGCAGCCTGAAGCCTGTTATAAAATCAATATCACATTTAAACCGAAAGGCATCATTACAGCAAAGAATGGCTATTTCCTGGGCAGCCTGACAGTTTTAGCATTTGTCGGGTTCCTTTTTGTACGATCAGCGAAGCCAAAGAAGACTTTACCCCTTGCTGCTAATGTGGCTCCTGGTCTCATCCCTTTAGGGTCATTGACCTTCGACCCGGAAGGCCGTAAACTTATTATAAATGGCAATTTCTTAGACCTGACCAAAACGGAAACCCGGGTCCTGCGCATTTTCGCCTTGTCTCCTAATGAAACAATAGAACGCAGCCGGCTTCAAAAAGAGATCTGGGAAGATGAGGGCGTGATTGTAGGGCGCAGCCTGGATATGTTCATTTCCAAACTCCGGAAAAAACTGGAACCGGATCCGAGCGTCAGGATTGTAGTGATTCGCGGTAAGGGGTATAAACTTGAGATCAATACCTAAAATAGATCGCATCGGAGCAGCTTCCTCTTTACCTATTGACTATTGGGATTTATGTAAATATTGTCTTTGTTCCCATTTACACTTTTCTATACTTGCTTTTTAAATAGTGAATAGGAATAAAAAGCAGGTACAATCACCATTACTCCAAGTATTACCAGGAAGAGGTAAAAAGAAGCGGGTGCCGGAATAAACAAGCAGGCAACAGCGATCAGGATTCCACCGGCAAACCAAAGTTTGCCGCCCAGCTGGTGCGTTCTTCTCCAATTCTCATCACTACTTAGTGTCCAGGGCAAACGAAAACCGGCAAAATAATTTGGCTTCAGGCTGATCATGTAATTACCCATAAAGGCAAACAGAAGACCGATCAATGGTAAGATGAGGTTTCTGATCGTGGTTGTTCCCTTTGCAGAACTGATGATCATACCGTTCAAAGCCGCCATAAAAATCACCAGACCCAGGGCCAGTTTAGTAAAGGTGGTGGATTGATCCTGATTCTTACGCTTGGGATCAATACGGTGGATATTCGTTAATAGCAGATACACCAGCATTGACACTACTGTAATAATTCCACCAGCTACCCACAGCTCTGATCGGCTTCCCATACGGTCAGGCTCCATTTTATAATTAAAATGGACCGGCACCACCTGGGGTAATGAATTCCAGATCACTGCGAGATAGGCCAAGGGTAAAAGAGCGATAAGCATTACAACTATGGATATCCTGTTCTTTTTCATATGCTGCTTATTTTTTTCGTGATTTAAACTGCAGGAACCATTTGGCAATTTCATCTACTACAGTGGTATTTAAGGAGTAGTAGATAAACTGTCCCTGCTTGACTGATTCCACCAAACCCGCCTGCTTCAGCAAATCGAGGTGATGAGAAATGCTCGGTTTGGAAATCGAAAAGCTTTCGGCAATCTCGCCGGCTGTTCTATCCCCATCCCTTAATAGTTCTAATATCTCTCTTCGGGTAGCATCGTTCAAGGCTTTAAACAGTAAATTCAAGCGTATAGATATTTAGACAAATATCTAAATGATACGAGATGCCAGAAACTATATTATACCAATACCGTTTTTGCCGATACCAAAACCACGAGAAAACCCATTAATCGCCAGGTCGCCTACCGTATAAGATGATCAATAAACACCGCTCTACTAGGATTGAAGCAACCATTTCTGATACTTATAGCGGAGCCCCATGCCACTTTCAAGTCGGTATGTGATCCTTTGAATCGTTATCGCATGAATTGTTTATGGTAGCATCGCCCAGATGGACGTACAAATAAAAAGAAGGCGCTTCATGCGCCTTCTTTTTATTATAAATTCCTGTTGCTGGAGGCCTACGCTTCCATCAGAGCTTCAGGATCTTTTTCGTTACGATGGCATCAGCCGTCTGGATCCGCAGCAGGTACTCGCCCTGCTTCAGTCCTTCCAGCGATACTTGCTTCTGATCGGCACCGGCCTTCTTCACCAGGGCAAACTGCCGTACGACCACACCGCTCATATTTACCAGCTGTACCGTCATAGCACCGGCATAGGCACCCTTTAGCTGAACCGTTAACAAGCCTCTGGCCGGATTGGGATAGACCGACAGAGTTGACATTACGGGTTGCTCCATAACAGGAGGCGCCTTCCTGGTAACGGAGGCTGATGTTCCGTTTTCTGTCAGCACGAAACCATTGAGGTAATTATAAGTATTTAACCGCGAGATCGTCACAGTTATAGTGCCGCCAACTGGTGTCAGCGATACAAAGGAGGCCTTTGTGCCCAGGTTATTATCCGTTAAAATATCGACCGTAGCACTTCCTATGGTAAAGCGTGTGGTATTGTTAGAAACTCCTTTACGCGATGCATAGAGCTCGAGGTTATAGGTCTTGCTGTTATCGAGTCCTGAAATGGTGAATGTCCGGTTCGACGTGGAATAACTGGTATACCGTATCACTTCCGATGGTGCCATTGAAGCATTATACGGCACCCCATTATCGCTGATGGCCGTCTGACCACTCAGCGTAGCATTTATGGAAGACACGGTACCATCTGAATACTTCAGACTGCCGGAAGACAAGGAAGCTGTGGAATTCCAGTTGTTCCATTCCGAATTATTATAGGGATTGACGCCCCCATAGAGGTTGACCTTTACAAATCTCGATGGTCCTGCAGCTGCCGGTTCCACGGTTATGTTTACGTCATCGTAAGCCGCGGCACCCTGGTTATCTGTTGCTGTCAGGCGGAACGTATAGGTTCCCTGAACCAGATTGCTCACGGTGGGATTGGCTACCGTAGTGCTGCTGAAGGTATAGGAAGCCGGACCGGCTATTTTGCTCCAGCTATAACCGGCAACGGTTCCGTTTGCATCACTGGCGGATCCGTTCAGCACCACCGAATTGGCTGGAAGCGTTATCGTCTGATCATTACCGGCATTAACAACCGGTGGCGTATTCGAGGATGTCGTTGCTGTTTCAGTCAGGATGAACCCATTGATATAATTGTAGCTGTTCAGCTTTGATATATTGACCGTAATGCTTCCCGATACCGGCGTGAGCGCTGTAAACGAAGCTTTGTTGCCCAGATTATTGTCCGTTACCACATCAACCGTTGCCGAACCAATTGTAAACCGCGTTGTATTATTCGAAACCCCTTTACGGGAGGCATAGAGCTCCAGGTTGTAGGATTTGCTGTTATCCAATCCGGAAATCGTCAGTGTTCTGCCCGAGGTGGAATAGCTGGTGTACCGTACTACCTCCGGCGGAGCCATCGTGGCATTATAAGGAACCCCATTATCGGCGATCGCCGTTTGCTGGCTGAGGATTGCACTGATGCCCGATAGCGTTCCATTGGAATATTTCAGGTTACCGGAAGCGAGTGAGGCATTCAGGTTCCAGTTATTCCATTCTGCATTGTTATATGGATTTACGCCCCCATAGAGATTCACCTTCACATACTTCGATGATGTAACCCCTCCTGATGATGGTTCTACCAGCGCACCATAAAACGGATTCGCACCGTTCGTTTCATTGAACGACTGAAGCAGGCTATAGGAATTGTCCAGCGGATTGAAGGAGAAAACAGTTCCCAATCCATCGGCGCCTCCTGATAAGGTCATACCATAGAGCTTACCATTACTGCCCTCCATCAACGTTCCCAGCGGACCGGAAGGGGCCGCAAAATGGTAGAGCACCGTCAGCATGTTCGTATTCACGTTAAAGGAAAACAGCGTTCCTGCGCCACCGCCGTTGGCACCATGTGATGAAGTGAGTCCATAGAACAAGCCGTCTGAGGCAAGCAACAAGTTGCCAAAGGGAAGAATTCCTTCGGGCAGGCTGAAATCATGCAGGCTGACGACATTGTTCGTGGAAGGATCAAATGAGATGATGTTACCCTGCTGGTTCGCTCCGCCATCTGTGGTCATTGCATACAATTTTCCACCAGGACCTTTTACAAAACTGCCATGTGGAAAAGCGCCATCGGCCGCATTGAAATCATGCCGTTTCGTATAGGTATTCGTTGCCGGATTGAACGAAAAGATCACCCCCAGGTTATTGGTACCGCCGCTGCTGGCCAGGCCATAAAAGATACCGTCATCATTGAGCAGCAGACTTCCTTCCGGAGAGCCTCCCAGTACGCCATCCTCAAATTCGTGCAGCCTGACGAATGCATCTGTTGCAGGATCCAGTGAATAAAGGGTTCCACCGTTCAGTGAACCCCCACGGAAAGCCAAACCATAGAATTTCCCATTGAGCCCGAGTGTCAGGTTACCGCGCGGCAGCCTTCCGTTATCCTGTGAGAAATCGAAGCGCTTGCGGAAGACGCCTGTGGTGGTATTGTAAGAGAACAAGGTTCCTTCTCCATACTGGCCACCTTCTGAAGCCGTGCCAAACAGTTCCCCTCCGGGTCCCGGAACCAGGCTGTTATAGGGTTTTGCCCCTCCTTCATAATAGTAAGCGAAATCAAAAACCGGCGACACGGCATCGCTGACCGGATCGTAGGAATACAGGAAGCCCTGAGAGGGCCCCTGATCACTGAGCTGAGAAGGTGCAGCACCACCATAAAATTTACCATCAGCAGCCTGAATGATCTTGCTGCGCGGGACACCCGAATAAGTTGATGGGAAATGATATTCTGCCGTAAATGCATAGGTAGAAGGATTGATGGAATAGATGAGGCCACGTGCATGATCGCCCTCTTTATTAATGCCATACAGCTTTCCATCCGTTCCAAGGGTGAGGCTGGAAACAAAACGTCCCAGGTTGGCCGGGCTTACCGGATCACCTACAACTACAATGGTATACTGGCCATTGGTGACATCATAAGAAAACACGCCTCCCTGCACATACTCCGGAATGGCATCCACGACACCGAACAGCCGGCCATTATTCCCGTAGGTCAGCCGCTGGGTAGGTTTCCCACCGGTTTGAGAGAAATTAAATGTAAAAAGTGTCTGATAGAGAGCAGTCGTTGGGTTAAAGGAAAACAAGGTACCGGAATTATACGATCCGGCGGTTGTAGTGCCATACAGCAAATTGTTGGGCCCTGCTGTCAGTCCGAAGGGACTCGAGCCCTCGCCTACCGTAAAGTCATACAGCTTGCTGTAGGTATTACTACTCGTATCAAAGCGGTAAAGAGCGCCTGCACCATTGGCGCCTCCGGTAGTAGTGGTGCCATAGAATTTATTATCGGCAGCCTTTGTTAATCCGGACATGGGTAAGGTTCCCGTTGCTGCGGAGAAACTGTAGCGTACCGTATATACACCTGTACCGGTATTATAGGAAAAGATATGTGCATCGGTAGTACCATAAATCATACTGCCGGCTCCCCGGGTGAGTACACCCGGAGAGGGACTGACCAGATCATACAGTTTCCTGTAGAGATGTGTGGCCAGGTCATAGGAGTACAGAACGCCTGCGTTATTACGCCCACCCTGTCTGGTGGTACCGTATAATTTTCCATCGGCACCCTGCACCATTTCCACATCAACCGGTGCGGATCCGTGATCCCTGTTTTGAAACTGGTACATCCCGGTAAGGGTATTTGTTGTCGCATCGAACCTGGAGATCGTTC
Organism: Flavisolibacter sp.; assembly: GCA_036263415.1. Classification (GTDB taxonomy): domain Bacteria; phylum Bacteroidota; class Bacteroidia; order Chitinophagales; family Chitinophagaceae; genus Flavisolibacter. Next base: position 7,857 of record DATAHC010000028.1, on the reverse strand, counting down.
CTATACCACTTCCGCCGTGGGTTAAACCATACAAAACAGGTTGGGCATACATCTGAAGCATCGTTACTCCCATGAGGAGTACAAGGGTAAATACTTTACGCATAGTTGGGGTTTAGAGTGAAGCAAAGGCGGGAAGGATCAGAGGGGATTGATAGGATGCTCGGTTTCGCTTATCCTTAAAATTAGGACAAAGCACTTATGTATGAGCAGCCCAGGACTTTCTACCCATTAAATTATTATGAACGGAGAAGCCCCTATAAGTTAAGAGCCCTACAAAGGCGCTAGCACCCTCACGCTTCCTCTTATAAAAAATGCCTGTTCCTTTACCCGTATTCAACGGCCAATGGAACAAGCACTCTAACTTTCCTGATGACGTATTACCTTCTATTCAGGCCAACTGAATATCCTTTTTCCGCTTACGCTTTAATATCAGGGCGCTGATCAGCGTTACCAGCAGACCGCTGGGGAGGATCTCCATGAGTGTAATGCCGGCAAATCCCCACCAGGTGCTATACATTCTCTTGGCATCAGCCAGCTGCTCCCTGATAGCCGCCAACTCCTCCTGCCGGGCTCCTTTCTTAACCGCTTCCTGTACCTGCACGGCACCCCAGGTATCCAGGTAGTCGGGCAACAGGGTATGGTAAAGAATTGCCCAGGTCATTACATAAAAGGCAGCTCCTATGAGAGAAATCCACAAGCCGATCCGGAATGCTTTACCAAAGCTGATGAGGCCATTGCTGTATTTGTCCCGGTATTGCCTGATGGCAAAAAAGATCAGGCTGAAGGTAAGCAGCTGTACCGTATAGCCGACAAACATAGAAGTGGCGACCGAATCGGCCGACTGATGCTTCATAAAGGGCACGGAAATACAAAGAAAAACGGTAAGAATAAGTCCGGCAATAAGGCCGAAGGTGGTGACAGTTCGTTTCATATTATTTGTTTTGGCAAAGATTCCGGTATTGCTACCGCACCGGCCTCATACTTTCGGGTGATTTACTGGAAAATCAATCGTTTGGGTGATCAGATCAGTCCTAAAGAACGAGCTTTCTCCACCGCCTGGGTGCGCCGTTTTACCTCCAGCTTGAAATACAGGTTGGAAAGATGGGTTTTCACGGTATTCAGGGAAACGAACAACCGGCCTGCAATTTCTTCGTTACTCAGTCCCTGAGCCAGGAAGTGCAGCACTTCCTGTTCGCGCAGGCTGATGTTCAGCTTTTCCAATAAAGCCGGATCTGCTTTTGCTGTTTTTTCCTCCGGTACCCGAATCTCCCGGATCACCGTTTCTGTCTGCACCACGGTCTCCTTCACCACTATCGTTTTCGGACGGGACAGTTTCAAACCCATCCAGATACCGATACCAATGAAGATCACACCAATGATCAGTCCATAGATCTCCTCCGTATGATCAATGAGCAGGAACCGGTACCGGGCCCAGGTCATCAGACCGGCAAGCAGGGCCAGGGCCAATCCGTAAAAGACGATCCATAAAAATGTTCTGCCGGCCATAACAGCAAAATAAGAATTTGAAAGCATACGGTAAAGTCAGGTAGCTGACCTGAGCCTTCCGTTCGGCGAAACATATCCGGCAGGCCAGCTAGCGTTTCTTCATAAAGTAGAAATTCATAGGACCATTCTCTTTAAAGCCCAGGCGCTCGTACAGGGCGATGGCCCTGTCATTATCGGCCCGCACATGCAGGAAAGGTTGCCCGCCCTGTTGCTGAATCAGCTTCAGCTGATGCCGCAGGAGGCTGGCGGCATACCCCTTACCCAGGTGATCGGGATGCGTACATACGGCACTGATCTCCGTATAAGGTCCGGGGTGCAGGCGCTGCCCGGTCATGGCAACCAGACTTTCCTTATCAAAAATTCCATGGTAGTGGCCGAACTCGATGGTACGGAGTCCAAACGGGCCGGGTTTGGTCAGCATGGCCAGCTGCACCATCTGTTCGATATGATCAGCTGTAAGTGCGACCGGTTCCGGCTGCTCTTCCGAACCGGATTCCCTGCCCTCATATAAAAACTGCAGTCCCCTCACTTCATGGATCACCTGCCAGCCTTCCGGCTCCGGTATCAACTGCCTGTTCGCATACAGGATCTTTCTTCCGGCCGGCACCAGCTCTTTCAATTCCCTGAACCCTTCACCGGGCGCTCCTTCAAAGCCCACAAAAGGTGAAACCTGTTCATCAAAATACCGGACTGCAGCGGATCCTATACTTAAATGGGCGTCACCTGTGACCAGGGCGCTGAAAACCGGATTATCTAAAAAGCGCTTCACCTGCCAAAGGTATTCATAAGAGGATTAACGTATGCTTCGAAACGTTCCTTTACAGGAGTTCCGGCAGCTCCTATCCACAATTCATCAACCGAATCTTTCATTCCAACACCGATGGGCTTTACTTCTCCTTCTTCCTGATACGATCTTGCCGCCCTTAACCATAACAGTCAATTATGCAAACCTCAGCCACTTCCCCTAAAACAGGGAAGTCCCAATCGAAACCCGTAACCGCTTCCAGCCTTTGCGCCATGTTTCTTCTGGCCGCACTGTTTCTAATTTCCTGCAAGAAAGATAAGCCGGCGCCGCAACCGGAACCGGAGCCAACCTATACCCTGTCGGTATCGCCGGCTACCATTCAGTCACCGGCTACAGCCGGACTGGCAACTACGGTTACCATAGATGCCAATGCTGCATGGACGGCCACCCTTCCATTAGGGTTTGACTGGATCGAGCTGAATAAAACCAGCGGTACCGGCTCCGATGCCCTTCAGGTAAAAGTCAGTAAGGACAATACTTCTGGAGCTGCCAGAACCGCCGTGATCACCGTAGCCCTCACCAATGGAAAGGCTCCCGCAAAAACCATTACCGTGAACCAGGACGTTGCCGTGACCGCCCCGGTCAGTATTGAATGGAAGAAAGTACTGGGCGGCAACGGGAACGATTATGGCTACTCGCTTATTAAAACGCCGGATGGCGGTTACCTGCTTTCCGGAAGAACGTCTTCCAATGGCAGCGGTGATGTACCTGCCTCCAATGGAGGGATCGACATGCTGGTGCTGAAACTGGATGCGGCAGGAGCCATTACCTGGCAGAAAACCTATGGCGGCAATGCGGATGAATACAGCGTATCGGCTGCGGCTACACCGGATGGCGGCTATGTACTTACAGGCTATACCACCTCCAGCAATAACGGTGATGTGGGCCTGAACCATGGCGCCACGGATTTCTGGGTGGTCAAGATCAACAGCTCCGGCGTTCTGCAATGGCAAAAGACCCTGGGTGGAACCGGTGAGGACCGTCCCAACGCCGTTACCGTGACCACCGAAGGAAGAATTGCCGTAGCCGGCTATACTTCGTCAACCAATGGCGATGTAGGAGCCAATCATGGCAATGATGATCTGTGGGTGATGCTGCTGGACAACGGCAACGGGAACTTCTTATGGAAAAAAACATTCGGAGGCAATGGCAGCGAATCGGCCAGAGCCCTGGCACCTGCACCGGACGGAGGCGTGTACGTGGGAGGTACCACCTCTTCCAGCAACAATGGCGATGCCGGCCCCAGTAAAGGCAATGCCGATTTCTGGGTGCTGCAGCTGGACAGAAACCTTTCCATCGTATGGAAGAACAGCCTGGGTGGAACGAATATAGAAGAGCTGAACGCCCTGGTGCCCGGCCCTGATCATACCTTAATCGCAGCAGGCAGCACCAAAAGTTCCGGCACCGGAGATGTTGGTCCTACCAAGGGTGGCGAAGATATCTGGGTCGTTCAGCTGAATGCCACCACCGGAGCTATGAACTGGCAGAAAAGCTTTGGTGGAACCGGAAATGATGTAGCCAAAGGCGTGCTCGTGAAAACAGATGGAAGTCTCCTGCTGGCCGGGTACTCCTATAGCGACAATAACGGCGACGTAGGCGCCTCTCACGGATCGGGAGACTTCTGGATCCTGAAACTCAGTGCTACCGGCACGGTTGCCTGGAAGAAATTACTGGGCGGTGATAATGAAGAGCAGGCGCTGGCCATAGCAGCTTCCGGCGATACGGGTTTTGCCGTGGCCGGCTATACCCTGAGTACTAATTCCGGCGATGTGGCCGCCAACCATGGTAACAGCGATATCTGGGTGCTGAAATTAAAGGAAGACTGAGCCTGTACTTTAGGTTACGCCCTTCCTTTTGTGAACCCATTGACATTTATACCCTGGAAAATTTGCTATCTTCAAAAGAGGCAGAGCGTTATAAAACGTTTCTGTCTCTTTTGAAATTTAAATGATGCGCAAACCCGTTTTCCTGCTCCTGATCACCATTTCTTACCTGACGTCCTTGTCCTGTTTCGGCCAAAGCAATTGGAAGCTTACCAAAGAAAAAGAAGGCATTGCCGTTTATCAAAGTGAATCCGGCAACTCTTCCTATAAGAACATAAAAGTAGAATGCACCCTGAAGGGTACGTATGAACAGCTGATTGCCCTTATCTCCAACGTTAGCCAGCATAAAGACTGGGTCTATAATAACAAATCCGCATCACTGATCCGGACGGTCAGTCCCTACGAATTCTATTATTATACCGAAACCAGCCTTCCCTGGCCTATGACCAACCGGGATGCCGTTATGCATACGCGGATCACCCGGGACAGCAATAACCGGTTTTTGAAGATCAATGCCGTTTCCGTAACCGGGGTGCTACCGGAAAAGGAAGGAAAGGTGCGGGTGAAGCGTACGGCCATCAACTGGTATGTGACCATGCCGGCGCCTCATACCCTTCACATCATCTATACCCTGGAAGCAGATCCGGGCGGTACCATCCCGGCCTGGATGGTGAACAGCTTTGTCGATAAAGGTCCTTTTGAAAGCTTCAAAAAACTCAGCCGGCTTCTGAAATAGCTGTGCTGCCTATCTACAACTCCTAAATTCTTATACGCCATAAAAAAGCCACATCAACTGTGGCTTTTTTACTTATTCTTTCGTGATGGTAAAATTATACCGCTTCTTTACTTTCCGCGCCTTGTTATTACTGTCCACCTGCGGATAAAGAACCGGCGGACTGCTGATGAGCCGTTCCTTTACCTGCCCCTGCAGGAATTCATTTTCCGGAGAAGCAGTAACATTCGTTACGCCTACCTGTCCGTCTGCATCGATCTCATATTCCACCAGCATATAGTAGGTATCCTTCTTAACTTTTTTATTGGATAAGACTTCCGATTTCAATACAGTTACCAGGGAATCGGTATACTCCTTCCAAATTTTATTTACCGGCTTTACCAGTGTCGCTGCCGCCGCTTCAACCGGTGCAGCGGCAACCGTAGTTGACGCACTATCCGTTACCGTACCAGACTGCACGCCCTGGGTGAGGGTACCGGATCTCGTACCGGAATCGGCAGCGGCCAATGGCTTCGAAGTAGCCGGTGCCGTCATTTTTTTCTGGCTGGTATCGATCTTGGTCTTCAGATCATCCGTTTTGCGGATCACGGTGTTGGAATCGTTCTTCAGCTTACCGCTGTACAACAATTCCTTCAGCGATTGTGCCTTAACGGAAAAAGAACTGACGATCAATAAAAACAGGAGGACTCTTTTCATATACATGCATTTACTAAGCCTACAGACTCGATTCCCTAAAGTTAGGTTGCAATCCTGTTAGCAATGTCTTAAGAATGGGAGAATCCTTGTTGAAGCTCACTGATGAGTTTAGTACGTCAGGAAGGGACCACCCTTTCTCCTTTCAAAGCTGCTGCTGTAGTACCGCCTGAAGCTGCCGGGCGGGGAGCACGCCGGACTGCCGCCATTTCAATTCGCCTTTTTTGAAGATCATCAATGTAGGCACGCTTTGCACCTGAAGCTGGGTGGCCAGGTCGCGGTGCTTGTCAATATCGACCTTGATGATCTTTACCGCATCGCCCATGGACTGCTTCACTTCGTGCAGGATCGGCGGCATCATTTTACAGGGTCCGCACCATTCCGCAAAAAAATCCACCAGCAAAGGCTGATCGCTGTTGATGTACGTATTGAATGTAGCACTACTGGTTTGCATAGATGGCCGTTTCAGAATGATCTATCAAAGATCCTGCCTCCTGCATACTGAGTGGCCGGGAAGCTATAATAGCAGGTTTGATTCCCCGCTTCCTGCTGTTCTTACCGGTTACCTGACCAGTTGTCCGGCATAGAGTCGGGGTATTAAGAGATTATGTATTATTTTGTTCCCGCAGCCATCGAAAATCAATAGCTTGAGATCAAAACTTTATATTTTTCTTGCACCCTTCCTTCTTCTGACCGGGATTGCTGCCTATGTTATTCTCCGACCCATGGAGCCGGGTAACACCGGAACGGTAGAGATCCGGAAGATCAGGGGCCAGTACCGGTTTTATAAGAATGGGAAACCGCTGGTCATCAAAGGAGGATCCGGCTATAGGCACCTCAAAGAACTGGCGGCTTCGGGCGGGAACACGCTCCGAACCTGGGACACGGCCGGCCTGGGCGCGATCCTGGACGAAGCGCAATCGCTGAACCTGAATGTGATGGCAGGCTTTTACCTGCCCTCGCCGGAACAGTCACCTGATTTTTATAAAGACTCCGCCCAATATGGTCCCTTGTTCCGTGCCTACCTGGCCCTGATAGACCAGTATAAAAGCCATCCGGCACTGCTGGCCTGGTGCCTGGGCAACGAGCTGCCTTTTACGCTGGCGCCTTCCCAGGCGTCTTTTTATAAAGCGTTCAGGCAGCTGATCGATGCGGTACATGCCACAGACAAGAACCATCCGGTATCCACGACCCTGATCGAAGTAAAGAATATCACCGGGATCAAATTGCGGTTACCCTATTTTGATTTTATTTCCATCAACACTTTTGGCGGGATAAAAACATTGCGCTCCAAGCTGAAAAACATTTCGTGGCTGTGGAACGGTCCTTATTTAGTTACCGAATGGGCCCCCATCGGGGGCTGGGAATCTGAAACCACGGCCTGGCAGGCTCCCATTGAAAATCCCAGCACCAAAACTGCAGAACTGTTTGCCGACTATTATGGGAAATACATAACTCCCGGCAACGGGCGGATGCTGGGATCCATGGCTTTTTACTGGGGCTTCAAGGAAGAATATACCCACACCTGGTTCAGCGTTTTTACGGAAGACGGACAGCCAACCGAAATACAGGAAACGCTCTCCGATTGCTGGCAACAGAAGACCACCGTGCATAAAGCACCGAAAGTAAGCTATCTGCTAATGGACCGGAAAGGCGCCCGCGAAAACCTGCTGCTGACTCCAGGATCTACGCACCAGGCAGAGCTGGTGTTTCCGGCTCCTTCCGACAGTGCCGGATTGAACTATCACTGGGAAGTGCTCCGGGAAGATTTTGCCGGATACCTCAGGAAGTGGGATGTGCGTCCTGACCCCGAACAGGTGTCCATCGAATCAACGCGTCCTCATACCATTCGTTTTCAGGCGCCTGAGAAGGAAGGCGCCTTCCGTCTTTTTGTAACCGTCAGTAACCGGGAAGGATATGCCGCTACGGCCAATTTTCCATTTTACGTCGTCGCCCCATGAAAGTTCATTATACCAGGATACCGGCTCCCTCGCGAAAAGAATCCATCATACTTCGGATCATGGTGGTCATCGGCGTGGGCTCGCTGATCTATTTCATGAGACAGGTCTTTCTGCCCGGGCATAAAGGATACCCTCCCCTTTATATTCCACTTGTTTTTACACTGGCCTATATGTGCCTGAAGTACCTGCATGAGTGGTATCATTATTTCAACATTTCGGCCCCTCCGGTATTGCATGAAACCGGACAGCCTGCCGTCGATATTTTTACCACTTACTGCTCCGGCGAGCCTTTGAGCATGCTGGAAACAACGCTTAAAGCGATTTCGCAGCTCAACT
>DATAHC010000027.1:0-4545 GCA_036263415.1 Flavisolibacter sp. | reverse complement strand
GATGATAAGGGAAAGCAGTCCAAGGTGGTACCTTTCTACATACTGAAAACGAACGGTAACGAAAAACCTCCCATGGAAGGCGAAGTAGTTACTTCATCACAGCCATCGTACGATCAGTTCGGAAAGCCGAGCGTATCCATGGATATCAATGCTATCGGCTCCCGCCAGTGGGAAAAACTGACCCGGACCAGCTTTGAGCAGAAAAGACCGATTGCCATTGTTCTTGACGATGTGGTTTACTCCGCTCCTATCGCCAGCAACGGCCCCATAACAGGAGGCCGTACAGAGATATCCGGAAGCTTTAGCGTTGAAGAAGCGACCGACCTCGCGAACATCCTGAAAGCGGGTAAATTACCGGCACCGGCTAAAATCGTACAGGAGCAGGTGGTAGGACCAACTTTGGGTAAAGACGCGATCCACGGTGGTATCATGGCTTTTGCCATTTCATTTGTAGTGATCTTCTTGCTGATGCTGGTATATTATAATACCAGCGGATGGGTTGCCAATATTGCCCTGATCCTGAACCTTCTTTTCACCATCGGTGTATTGACAGGACTGGGAGCAACGCTTACTGCTCCGGGTATAGCCGGTCTGGTTCTGACCATCGGTATGGCAGTAGATACGAACGTGATCATTTATGAAAGGATCAAGGAAGAGCTGACGAAAGGCAAGGGTTACATACCCGCTGTGAATGAAGGCTACAAGCGCTCCCTTCCTCCGGTTCTGGACGCTCACGTAACGACTTTGTTAACCGCTATTATTTTGTTTTCCTTCGGACTGGGACCTGTGAAAGGCTTTGCCACTACACAGATCATTGGTATCCTGCTTTCCTTGTTCTGCGGAATTCTGGTAAGCCGTTGGGTTACTGCCTGGTTCACCAACAAGAATAAGCACCTCGAATACTTTACGCCTGTTTCCAGAAGGATCTTCAAGCATGCGAATTTCAAATTCATTGAATACAGAAAAGTTGCCTACATCATTTCTTTTGTAGTACTTGCCTTAGGTGTCGCTGCCATATTCCATGGTTTCGACCAGGGTGTGGAGTTCAAGGGTGGCCGCAGCTATATCGTAAGCTTTGATAAAAAGCCGAACGTTGAGCAGATCAGGAACGACCTGGAAAAAGTATTCGGTGAAGCACCGGTTATCAAAACGATCGGACAGGATAATCACCTGGATATTACTACCTCCTACCAGATCGAGAATACCAAAGCCGATGCCGATCAGGTAGTCGAGGCCAAATTGCTGGAAGGTCTACGCAATCACGTGCCTGCCGGTACCAGTTTTGAGCAATTTGATAAATCCAGCGTCATTGGCAGAACCAAGGTATTGCCAACCATTTCCGACGACCTGAAAAGAGGTGCACAATGGGCTACCTTCTGGTCTGTTCTGATCATTGCCATCTATATTTTCATACGTTTCCGTGACTGGAGATATTCATTGGGAACGATCGTGGCCCTGGCGCACGACGTTCTGGTGACACTGGCCGTTTTCTCTTTCCTGAAAGATATCGTGCCTTTCCCGCTGGAAGTGGATCAGCATTTTATTGCAGCGATTCTTACAGTGATCGGTTTCTCCATGAACGATACGGTGATCGTATTTGACAGAATCCGTGAATACAGCCGCTCCATGATCGGAGCGCCGAAAGAGGTCGTGATTAATAAAGCGATCAATGAAACATTGAGCCGTACCATCATGACCTCATTGACAGTGTTCCTGACCATCCTGATCCTGTTCCTGGTAGGTGGTGAGGTGACCAAAGGTTTTGCCTTCGCCATGCTGATAGGTGTAATCACCGGTACCTATTCCTCTGTATTCGTAGCCGCTCCGATCCTGGTTGACCTGGGTGGTAAAAAAGCACTGGGTTCAGGTGACGTAACACCGGCATCGAAGGAAGCGCCTAAAGCGCGTCCTCAGGTAGCAAAACATTAAAACAGTATTACCCTGATAGTAAAAAGTCCCGCTTTAGCGGGACTTTTTTTATGTAAGAATACGTTGATCACACGGCAAAGGAGGTCCCACATCCGCAGGTACTGGAAGCGTTCGGATTGGAAAAAGTGAACCCGCGGCTGTTCAGGCCACCCTGCCAGTCTATTTCCATTCCATACAGGTAAAGCTCATGAGAGGCTTCAATCAGGTATCGAAGTCCACCCTGCTCATAATGATGGTCCTTATCCGTGCTGCTATCAAATCCAATGACATACGAAAGCCCGGAACATCCTCCTCCCTTCACTCCGATCCGAAGGGTTTGACTCGTATCAAATCCGGGTTCGGACATCAGCCTTTTTATTTCTGTCAAAGCACCCTCTGTAAATTTTATGGGTGATTGTATTGTAGTTTCCATACATCAAAGTTACGTAATAGCAGTATGAGTAAGATAGCGGTCGCCCGCTTTGAAGTCTATGACCAATTACAAACAGTTTCCCATTATTTTTGCTGCACAACCCATTGAAATGGAAATATCAACCATCAGTTTAGTTGTTTCTGTGATTGCATTGTTGGTGTCGGTCTTTGTTTTTTTCCTGGTCAAGGATCGTAAACAGGATATGACGCAGGATACGGATTATAGTACCCGACCGCTGCAATTGCAGGCTTATGAGCGATTGGTATTGCTTTGCGAACGGATTGCCTTACCCAATCTGATCAGCCGCCTTCATCAGCCGGGATTGACCGCCCGCGAAATGCAATTACTGCTCATCGAAAGCATTAAGCAGGAATATGAATATAATACGTCACAGCAGGTTTATGTAAGTATCCTGGCCTGGGATGCGGTACGCAACCTAAGGGACCAGCACCTGCTCATTATCAATCAAATTGCGAATGTGATGCCTCCGGATGCTACATCCAATGACTTAAATAAACAATTGCTGGAAGTGATCATGAGTCAGCAGGATAAGGCCTTACATACCATAGTCCTGGAAACCCTGAATTTCGAAGCAAAGAAACTAATACGATGAGGTTTACTCCCTCGGTTAATAGCGGCTTGTTATGAGTGAAAAGAAAATTATTACAGACAGTGGAATCGAGATAAGGCCTGTCTATCAAAATGAAAACAGACCGGGTCCCGAAGCGCCGGGTGAATTTCCCTTTACCCGGGGGGTTCAACCCGATATGTACAGAGGGAAGCTTTGGACCATGCGGCAATACGCCGGTTTCAGTACCGCAGAGGAAAGTAATGCCCGCTACCACTACCTGCTGAACCAGGGTGTTATGGGACTAAGCGTAGCATTTGACCTTCCCACCCAGATTGGTTATGACAGCGATCACCCGCTTTCGGAGGGAGAGGTTGGAAAAGTGGGGGTAGCCATCGATTCACTTCAGGATATGGAAGCCCTTTTTAAAGGTATTCCCCTGCAGGATGTGTCCACTTCCATGACCATCAACGCTACGGCTTTTATACTACTCTCCTTTTATGTAGCCCTTGCCCGGCGGCAGGGAGCCGATCTTTCCAGGATTTCCGGAACCATCCAGAATGATATCTTAAAGGAATATGCAGCCCGGGGAACCTATATTTATCCTCCCCAGCCTTCTATGCGTATCATTACAGACCTGTTCGAATGGTGCAGTAAGGAATTACCCAAGTGGAATACGATCTCTATTTCTGGCTATCACATCCGCGAAGCAGGAAGTACCGCCGTTCAGGAAATAGCGTTTACATTAAGTAACGGAAAGGCCTATGTTCAGGCAGCGCTGGAAAAAGGTTTGGATATTAATGTTTTTGGCAAGAGGCTCTCTTTCTTTTTTAATGCCCATAATAATTTATTTGAAGAGGTAGCCAAATTCAGGGCCGCCCGAAGAATGTGGGCAAGGATCATGAAAGAGCTGGGAGCCACCGATCCCAGAGCCATGATGTTGCGCTTTCACACACAGACCGGCGGAAGTACCCTTACTGCCCAGCAACCACTGAACAACATCTCCAGGGTTACCATACAAACGCTGGCAGCCGTACTGGGTGGAACGCAATCGCTTCATACCAACGGGTACGATGAAGCCCTGAGCCTGCCCACAGAAGAAGCGGCACGGATTGCACTCCGTACCCAGCAGATCGTGGCTTTTGAAAGCGGGGCACCTGATACGGTGGATCCACTGGCGGGTTCTTATTTTATTGAATCACTGACAGATGAAGTGGAAGAAAAGGCCTGGGAGCAGATCCGTAAGATTGATGCAATGGGCGGCAGTGTGGCTGCAATAGAACAAGGCTATATTCAGGAAGAAATTGCACGCAGCGCTTACGAATATCAGAAAGGAATAGAAAGTAAGGAAAAAATTATCGTAGGCGTAAATAAGTTCCAGGTCGAAAAGGAAACGCCTGTTCCCGGATTTCGAATTGATGATAGTATCAGAGAGCTCCAGTCTGAAAAGCTCATCCGGATCAGAAGTGAAAGAGATGCGGTCAAGGCAAATCAGGCCCTGGAGCAGATACGGAGAAGTGCGGTGGAACAGCTGAACCTGATGCCTGCCGTTATTGACGCCGTTGAACAGTATTGTTCGCTGGGAGAAATTGCTGATGTACTTCGAAAAGTCTATGGAGAGTATAAATAAAAAAGG
>DATAHC010000026.1:0-19215 GCA_036263415.1 Flavisolibacter sp. | reverse complement strand
TGACCAATATTATCATGCAATTCCTTCCCGATCTCCCGGCGCTCCTTTTCCTGTCCGTCGATAGTAGCCTGCGTCAACTGCTTCTGATGACGAAGCTGGTCATCAATCAGTTTCTGATCCAGCTTTTTACGTTCTGTGATATCGGTAAAGGAACAGATAATATGTAATACATCTCCCTTGTCGTCCAGAATCGGATCGACGCTGATCAGCATCCAAATTACCACTTTCTTACGGGGATGGAGAACACCCATCACCACATCCTTCACCAGTCTTTTCTCCGTGATCGCCTTGAAAATCGGTCTATCTGTTTCTCCAAACGGCTTACCGTCTTCCCGGAAGGCATCCGGATAAACCTCCCATATTCTTTTACCGATCAGCTCTTTTTCTTCCACTTCAAATATCCGGAACATCGCATTATTAGACATCATTATGGTCCCATCCGGCTGCTGCAGCAGCACCCCGATCTGCAGGTCGCGTATCATATGGCGGAAGCGCTTTTCACTTTCCTTCAAAGCATCATTCGCTTCCTTGCGCAGGGTATCGTTGTATAAATACACCACCATGCTGCGGATCTGTGGATGCCGTAGCATATTATGTCCCCGTACCCGACACCATACCCATTGCCCCGCCTTATTCAATATCCTCACGACAATGGACTTCTCCCCCGGATTTTCAATCACTTCCTTCTGAAAAGATTGCACAGCCCAGGTGATGTCATCCGGGTGAATGAAGCCAAAACCGCTTTTACCTTCCAGATCCTTCTGATCATACCCCAATACACGCGTAATGGAAGGTGAACTGAAGCTGATATTCCCTTCTACGTCCAGCAGCAATATGCCATCCATGGAGTCTGCTATCAGAGTGCGATAGAAAACCTCACTTTCCCGAAGCTGTGCTTCCATTTTCTTTCGCTCGGTTATATCCCTGCCAATGGCCAGAAAGCCGATCTTACGGTTGTTCTCATCATAAACGCCTTTGAGACTTTGTAGGAAGTACTTTTTCTTTCCTCTCTCATCCGTCACATATACTTCACCTTCCCAGAAATCCTTCGTCTCCACTTCGTAGATACAGTCTTCCAGGCTACTACCGTTGAAATGGAACTCGATAAGATCGGACATCTTATTCCCTATGGCCTGTGTCTCGGAGATGCCATAGTACTTCTCCGCCACTTTATTAAAATTGATGACCCGGAATTCCAGATCGGTAGAGACCATGATATCAGAAACATTATCCAGTACAGTGGCCTGGTATCGTAACTGATCTTCCTGCTTTTTCTGTTCTTCGATGTCCACTACCGAACCGATAAACCCGAGGAAGGTGCCATCGTTCAGAAACCTGGGCACGCTGATATCATGTACCCAGCGGTATTGCCCATTCTTATAGAGCATCCGGTAGATCATTACAATCTGCTTCTTCTGCCGGAATGCTTCTTCATATTTTTCTTTTGCTTTATAAACATCATCGGGATGAATAAAGGATGGCCAGCCGGCAGATCCTACTTCCATCAGGTTCTTACCCGTAAAATCCACCCAGCGTTGATTGAGGTAATAGATGGTATCCGTTTCATCGCTCATCCAGATCATTACCGGGGCAGAATCGGCTACTTCCCGGAACCGGTTCTCACTTTCTTTAAGTCTCAGTTCCGCTTCCTTGCGCTCCGAAATATCCATAGCGCTGATGATATGGCCCAAAGGCTTCTGATCCTCGTCCTTCAATAATTTAAAGCTCATCAAAAGCGTTACACGCTTCTGATCGCCGGGGCGTATGAACCAGGTTTCTCCACGCCATTCCCCCGTGGTATTGATAGCAGCTCGCACTTCATCGCGCGTGTGGTCGTAATAATGAATATCTATAAAATCACGTAAAGGGCGTCCAATCACCTGGGCGGCACTTAAGCCATAGATTACTTCTGCTGCCTTATTCCAGGTCAGCGGCCTGTATTCCAGGTCAGCGGCTGTCAGTACTTCCGAGGTTTGTTCAACCAGATTTGCCAGCAAGCTCATATGCTGCTCAAACTTCTTTTTATCTGTAATATCTCGCTGTGTTCCCCAGATCCTTTTCAGGAAGCCGTTTTCAACGATTCCGATGGCATTGTTCAGAAAGTACCGCGAATTTCCGTCCCGGTCTTTTTCGTGTGATTCTGCATTTATGGTTCGGTAATTATTATCAAAAAAGGATTTGTAGGCAAAAAGGTTAGCCGGATCACTATAGTCCATTAGCTGGTTCGAACGGATGCCCACCAAATCAGATACCTTTTCAAATCCATACATCCGTGCCATGGCATCGTTACATTCGGACAGGAAGCTTTCCGTCCTGCATCGTTCAATCAGCTCTTCGAAAGATCCTGAAACAGGGAAGGGAGAAAGGAATTCCTGACAGAATATGCCTTCCGAACTTTGTTCAATGTATGTTTTATACCTGTTCCTTTCTTCCTGAAGCTGCACTTCCATCTGCACCCGTGCTGTATTATCTACCGCGGTAACCTGTACCAGGTTCGAATGGTCACGGACCGGAGCCGAAAACAAGTCTACCCAGGCTTTTTGCATGCCCTTTTTCTGCAAACAAAAGGAACCGTTTATGGCAGCAGGAGCGGCTGTCAGCTTATTGAAAAGTAGTATGCGGCTTTCTTCCGGAAATAAATCCAGCAGTGAAAGTTGCTTATATTCCTCAAGGGTATATCCAAAGCTGAGGGTGGCAGCGCGGTTGGCGAAGAAAATAGAATAAGTTCCGGTATCAATAATCCAGGCAGGCAGGGGATGTTCATCCAATATACTGATATCAGGCAGTCTGCCGGATAAAGGATCAGTTTTCAAAGATGTGGATGACATGGATATCGGAGATTAACGAGGCTTTGTATCTACTAAAATAGAGCAGCAAATTCTTTCACTCAAATATTTGGAAAGCTTATTGTAAGAACTACGGGAAAACCTTTACTATCAGTTTATTGTAATCCTCAATGTTGCCACATTGAATTAGAAGGAGGCATAGGTTTTTTGAACCTCCGTCCACTTTTTCAGCTGCGGACAGCTGGCATTATCCGGGTCGATCATGATGTAGTAGGTAGGGATATTATTTTTCATCCACTTTTCCAGCGCCATGTATTTCTTTTCTTCCAGAGCCGATTGCTGGATTTTATTATAATCGTCGCGCAGATTCATGCGATGCGGTTCCGTGCGGGATTTCAAAAAAAGTATGCGTACCCCTTTTTTACCCCTTTCATCTGTATAGGCTACCGGCTGAGAAATTTCACCCACTTTGATCTTGTCCAGAACTGCTACAACGTCCTTGTCCAGTTCATCGATGGTATTATAAGAGTCTCCATCGCGGCTCACGATGAAAGGTCCGACATACTTAGCTGTCTCATCTTCTGAATATTTGCCCGCAGCGGTATTGAAATCCATGGTGCCGGCAATGATCTTGGCACGGATAGAATCCAGTTTGGCGATCCCTTCCTTCGTCTCCACATCGGTTACCGGAGGAATCCGCAGGATATGACGGACTACGGCATCGTCACCATTGCGCTGTACCATCTGAATAATGTGATAGCCGAATTTTGATTTGATCACCGGAGAAACCTCACCCTCTTTGAGGCGGAAGGAAGTAGACAGAAACGTCGGGTCAATATTTTTATCATTGCGGTTGATCTGAAATTCACCCCCTCTGTCCTTGGAACCCGGGTCTTCGGAATACTTTACGGCAGCCTGGGCAAAGCTGATGGCTTTGGCTTCAATCTGCTTCTTATAGTTGGTGAGCTCATCGATCACATACTTTTCAAGGTCACGGGAAGCCTTCGGATATACAATGATCTGGCCGATCTCCAATTCCGATTCAAAGAAAGGAAGGCTGTCTTTCGGTGCCTTGTCGAAATAGGCTTTTACTTCTGTTGGGGTAATGCGGATGTTCCCTTCAATCTTATTCTTCATGGCAACCGCCAGCTTATTCTCACGAACGGACTCTCTTGCGTCGTCTTTGATCTGGTATACCGTTTTACCCGCGATCTGCTCCAGTGCTTCCTGTGTGCCGTACTGGCTGATAAAATAGCGTACGCGCTGGTCCAGCTCCGCTTCCACTTCTTCATCCGTTACCACCAGCGAATCTTTTTGGGCCTGAAGCATCAGTACTTTTGAGATCAGTGCCTGCTCCAGAATGGCGCATTCCGCATTCTCCGGAACGGCACCCCCCTGGCGGGAAATATCAACGATAGCATTTTGGATATCCGAATGAAGGATGATCTTATCTCCTACAATACCTACAATTTTATCGGCTACAACCTTCTTGGATCCTCCCTGAGCAAATGATGCCGACAGGATGCCAACTACGGAGAACAGAACCAGTACAAGCTTTTTCATAATAGTCTAGTGTAGCCAAAAGTAGCGGTTCCCCGCAATAATCCCCGCAGGCAAACTCAGGGATTAACAAACTGTTTGGAAGAAGCACAGCGCTGACCGGCCTTTCCGGAAAGACCGGAAATGAAAAAAGGAACAGACGAACAGAAAAATAGTCTTTCCGCTGCGCTGTTCCTTGTTAGTATGTTTACCCTTACAGGGTTCTTTTTACTTCTTCTTCCTCGTAGGCTTCAACGATGTCACCTGATTTGATATCGTTATAATTCTTGATGGTTAAACCGCATTCCATACCGGACAGTACTTCCTTCACATCGTCCTTGAAGCGTTTCAGTGAACCCAGTTCCGCACTGGCACCGGCAGCCGGATATACGACGATACCATCCCGGATGATGCGCACCTTATTATCGCGCTTGATGCGTCCGTCGATGACCACGCATCCTGCTACGGTAGCCTTGTCGAATTTGAACACTTCGCGGATTTCCACATTGGCCACGATCTTCTCCTGGATCTTTGGTTCCAGCATTCCTTCCATCGCGCTTCTGATCTCGTCGATGGCCGTATAGATGATCGAATAGGTCTTGATCTGGATTCCGGCATTATCAGCGATCCGGTTAGCCTGCATGGAAGGTCGCACGTTAAATCCAATGATCACGGCATCGGAAGCTTCCGCCAGTACCACATCACTCTCATTGATCTGTCCTACGCCTTTATGGATCACGCTTACCAGGATCTCCTGCGTAGATAGTTTCTGAAGGGAGTCACTCAGGGCTTCCACCGAACCGTCCACATCACCTTTAATGATCACTTTGAGCTCCTTGAAGTTCCCCAGGGCCAGACGGCGGCCGATCTCATCAAGCGTAATGTGTTTCTTCGCACGCATACCCTGTTCGCGCAGGATCTGAGCGCGGCGGTTGGCTATATCCTTTGCTTCTGCTTCATCTTCATACACGCGGAAGGTTTCACCTGCCTGAGGGGCACCATTCAGACCCAGAATCAATACCGGGGTAGAAGGCGGCGCTTCATTCACACGCTTGTTCCGCTCATTCATCATGGCCTTCACACGGCCGAAATGCTGTCCGCTCACCACCAGGTCTCCGGCGCGTAAAGTTCCGTTTTGCACCAGGATGGTGGCTACATAGCCGCGGCCTTTATCAAGCGTGGCTTCTATGATGGTACCGGAAGCTTCCCTGTTCGGGTTGGCCTTCAGGTCCAGCAATTCTGCTTCAAGAAGTATTTTTTCCAGCAGGAGGTCAATATTCAGCCCCTGCTTGGCACTGATCTCCTGGCTCTGGAATTTACCACCCCAGGATTCTACCAGGATGTTCATACCCGCCAGCTGTTCATATATCTTCTGAGGATTGGCTCCGTCCTTATCAATCTTGTTGATGGCAAAGATCATGGGCACATTTGCCGCCTGCGCGTGGCTGATCGCTTCCCGCGTCTGAGGCATAATGGCATCATCGGCTGCGATCACGATCACGGCTATATCCGTAACCTTGGCACCCCTTGCACGCATGGCCGTAAAGGCTTCGTGACCTGGTGTATCGAGGAAGGTAATGTCTTTACCATTTGGCAGGTTCACCTGGTAGGCACCAATGTGCTGGGTAATACCACCGGCCTCGCCAGCTACCACGGTAGAGCTACGGATATAGTCCAGTAAGGAGGTTTTACCATGGTCAACGTGACCCATGATGGTAACAATGGGAGAACGGAATTCGAGGTCTTCCGGACTGTCTGCCTCTTCCTCTTCAGCCATTTCCATTTGCTTTTCCATGTCGATGAACTCCACGTCAAAGCCAAATTCGCTGGCTACCAGTTCAATAACCTCTGCATCCAGGCGCTGATTGATCGATACCATGATCCCCAGGCCCATACATTTTCCGATCACTTCCGCAAAGCTCACATCCATCAGGTTTGCGAGTTCGCTTACACTGATGAATTCCGTAACCTGCAGCTTGTTATCGTCCATGCCTTCCGTGGCATCGGCCATTTCATTCCTTCTTTCCCGGCGCAGCTTGGCTTTGATGTTTTTGCCCTTGCCGCCTCCACCTGAAAGCTTGGCCTGCGTTTCCTGTATCTTACGTTGGATCTCTTTTTCGTCGATCTGCTTGTCCTCGCCTCTCCGCGTGATCGTGGCACCGCTTCTCGGACCTACAGTACGGGGGCCCTGTTGCGGAGCACCCGGACGGGTAAATCCTCCAGGACCGCGCTGGAAGCGATTTCCACCTCCCTGTCCACCTTGACCCTGCTGGCCGCCCTGATTACCGAAACCGGGCCGGATCTCTTTCTTTTCAATCGGGATGCGCTTGCGTTTCCGCTTCTCATCGATAGCACCCTTCGGTCGGGTATCACTATCAACTGGTAATTCGATCTTACCTAATATCTTGGGGCCTTCCAGTTTCTCAGCTTTAATATTTTCAATAACAGGCTCTTCTTCCTGCGTTTCTTCTGCTACCGCCTGCGGAGCCGTTTCGGCTACCGGGGCCTGAATTTCTTCCACAACCGGCTGAGGCTCTGCAGCGGCAGGCACTTCAGCGGCGGCTTCTTCTTTTTTGGTTTTCTTCACACCTTTTTTAGGACGGGTGGAAGAATCTATGGCGGACAGGTCGATTTTGTCTACGACCTTGGGACCTTCGATTTCCGGTGCTTCCAGTTTCACCACACCCGGATCTTCCATAACCGGTTCCGGTTCCGGTATAGCTACCGGTGCCGGTGGCTGCACTTCCTGAACCGGAGCGGGAACGGGCTCCGGCTCTACCACCGGTGGTGGCGGAGGGGCCTGCTCCACAACCGGCGCTGGGGCCGGCTCTTCTTTTTTCACGGGCTTTTTATCGCCTTTGTGAAAATTGATCTCTTCTTCATCACGCTTCTTTTTCGGCTCACCGGATGCCCCTTTCGGCAAATCAATCTGAACCGCTTTCTGCTTTGCTACTTTATCGCTTTGAAACTCCGCCTGCAAAGCACGGTACATTTCAACCGTAAGCTTTGCGGTGGGCTTCAGTTCATCCTTGTCAAAACCTTTACCCGCCAGGAAGTCAACAAGGGTATCCTTACCGATGTTAAACTCTTTGGCGGCTGCCATCAACCTTGGTGTTGTTAGTGTTTCTGCCATTAACTGCTTTTACTGTTTAATGAGTATGGGCGATTGGCCGGGTCTGAAATCCTTACCAACCTTTCCCAGTTCTGTTACAGCTTCTGCATAGACTGTAAACATCTATACTTAGCTGCTCTTTAATAATTTATTTTTCAATGATCTGATCTGACTGAAGAAGCGGGAAACCCTTACTCATTACGGATCGCTATGAGGCTTCGTTCATACCTTATTCTTTTTCAAATTCAGCCTGCAGCACTTTCCTGACCTCGCTGATCGTTTCTTTTTCCAGATCGGTACGGCGCTCCAGCTCTTCCGCCGTAAGATCGAGTACACTGCGGGCAGTGTCGCAACCCACACGTTTCAGTTCATCGATCACCCAGCTTTCAATCTCATCGCTGAATTCTTCCAGATCAATATCAAATTCCTCCGTTTCGCCTTCATTATCGCGGTAAACATCAATCTCATATCCGGTCAATTCGCAGGCCAGCTTAATATTGACACCCCTGCGGCCGATGGCCAGTGAAACCTGGTCCGGTCTCAGATAAACGCTGGCATGCTTGCCTTCCTGATCCAATTCCATAGTAGTGATCTTGGCAGGTGTTAAAGAACGCTGAAGCAATAACTGAATGTTGTTGGTCCAGTTGATCACATCGATATTTTCATTTTTCAATTCCCGTACGATTCCATGAATACGGCTACCTTTCATACCTACGCAGGCACCTACCGGATCAATACGGTCGTCATAGGATTCAACGGCCACTTTTGCTCGTTCTCCGGGCTCCCGTACGATCTTTTTGATAACGATCAGCCCGTCAAAGATCTCCGGCACTTCTATTTCCAAAAGCTTTGCCAGAAAATCAGGTGAAGTACGGGAAAGTATGATTACCGGCGTATTATTTTTTAAATCTACTTTTTTAACGACTGCCCGTATATTTTCTCCTTTTTTGAAGTAATCCTGCGGTATCTGCTCACTTTTGGGAAGGATTAGCTCATTCCCTTCCTCATCCAGCAGCAGGATTTCTTTTTTCCATACCTGGTACACCTCTGCGCTCATGATTTCGCCAATGCGATCCTGGTATTTTTTGGCCAGAACATTCTTTTTGAGATCGGATATACGGCTGGCCAGGGTTTGCTTGGCGGCCAGAATGGCGCGGCGGCCAAAGTCCACCAGGTTCACCTCTTCGTAGAGTTCCTCCCCTACTTCATAGTCGGGAGATATTTTGATGGCATTACTGTATTCGATCTCTTCCAGAGTATTATAGATGTCACCGTCTTCCACAATATTGCGGCGCCTGAAGATCTCCAGGTCACCCTTTTCAGCGTTCACGATCACGTCAAAATTTTCATCACTGCCATATTTCTTACGCAGCAAGGTTTTGAACACATCCTCCACCACGCGCATGAGGGTGGGACGGTCAATATTTTCAGCATCCTTAAATTCCTGGAATGCTTCCATCAGATTGATACTTGCCATACAACTTTGATTATGAGAACAATGCAACGATCGGTACATTCATAATACCCCAGCTGCCGTTCCGGTGTTTAAAACTTAATTTGAATTTTTGTGCTTTTTATCTGGTCGAATAATACGGTTTCCTGTTTGATCTCCTTCTTCTTACCCTTCCCTTCTTCACGCTCGATAAGAATGCCGTCCTCTGCAGCCTCGAGCAGCTTTCCTTCCTTCTGTGTGCCATCCAGCAACTGCACTTCCACAAAGCGGCCGACATTCTTTTTATACTGACGGTGCATTTTCAGTGGCTCATCCAAACCGGGTGAGGATACTTCAAGTGAAAAGTTACCCTCCGGGAAATAAGCCTCTTCGAGTTGCCGGTAAACTTTCCGGTTATATTCCACCAGATTGGATAAACTTACCCCTTCATCAGCGTCGATAAAAACCTTTATATTATTTGTCGGCTTGATACGGATCTCCACTATAAAATGCGTCGGATGCGACTCCATCAGTACTTTCATCCGCTCCTCTATGGCCTGAATTAGCGTTTCTGTCTGCATAAAAGTAAAAGAAGAAGGGAACGTTCTCGTTCCCTTCCGTCGATTCATTTGCTTCCGCAAAGGTAGGGTAAACGTTAAATACTACCAAAATAATGCGGGCATATTCATGGCTCTGTACCTTTGAGAGGTTATGATTTTAAGGTTTCTTTTCTACGCTTTCCTTCTCTATATGCTGTATAACCTGGTTTTTCGTTTCATTATACCGGTTTATCGAACTACCAGACGCGTACGGAAAAGTTTTCGGGAAATGAGTGAGCGGATGCAGCAGCAAGGTTCCGGAAATGGCACACCAACCGGGCCCGGCGTTGCCGAGCCTCAAAAAAAGGCATCTCCTGAGGATTATATTGATTTTGAAGAAGTAAAGTAGTTATTCAGACCCCAGTTATCAGATGTCTGAAGCAGTACCTTTCGGCTGATTTTATAACGCATCCAGCTTGATGTCCAGCACCGTCAAGGGTGGCATTACATGAAAGGTGTGCAATCCTACAGATTGCGCCGCTTCGATATTTTTGATGGTGTCGTCTACAAACAGGGTTTCCTCCGGCTTAAGATCCTGCTCTTTCAGAATGAACCGGAACGATTCCGGATCGGGTTTACGCAACCCCATTTCGTGTGAATAATAAGCTTTTTCAAAGTAGTCGTTAAAAGAGCGTCCGGTCATAGCAGTAAAACCGGCTGTAAAGGCATCGTAATGGATCTGATTGGTATTGGAAAACAGGAATACGCGGTATTTCCGGCGCACCTGATCCAGCCATTCCAGTCGCTCAGGCGGGAAATCCAGCAACAGGGCATTCCAGGCAGCTACCACATTGTTATAGGATAGAGATAAACCGGTCTCTTTCACCAATCTCTCATGAAACTGGGTGGACGACAACTCACCTCTTTCCAGCAGTTGAAACAGATTGGAAGCATGATGCTGGGTGAACATCTCCTGGAAATTGGAGATGCCTAACGCCTCAAAGGCCTGCCGCGATCTGTCGAAGTCTATATTGATGAAAATACCGCCCAGGTCAAAGATGATATTCCGGATCTCATTCATGGCACAAATCTAAAAGACCGGAACAAATACCGGCCGAATAAAAGGTTTTCATTATTTTTGCCCTCCTCAAATTTTTTGCCGGTAACGGCAGGGATCCTTAGCTCAGACGGTTAGAGCATCTGACTCATAATCAGAGGGTCGCTGGTTCGATCCCAGCAGGATCCACTCTCCCAAATGATTTCTTTAAAGCCACCTTCAGGTGGCTTTTCAATTGAAAACAGATTACCAACAAAAAGCCCGGGCATTTACCCGGGCACCATCTGGCTTCTATGTACTGCTAGGCGAACCAGAATCTTAAATTCGGCATGGTCATTCTTTTTGAAAGTGCAGCTGGCTCAGAATATTCTGCGCCACTTTTTTCCCTAAGGCCAGGCCTGCATATACAGCGGGTTTATAATGGATACCTGCATATACACGGGCAATCGCCATTTCCTGTGCCAGCGCTTCAAAATTATCATAATGACGTGCCGGCTGGTTGAGGTAGCTGTAATAATTCACATTGAAGGAAAAGTCGGTACCAAACTCGCTGGCAAGCATCACAGATAACATACCTCCATTTGTTGGGTGTCCGGCAGGATACTCCGGATAAGGAGGTGTTGTGAAGAGCGTGGTCCAGGCAGCGTGGCCCATGTAGCTGCGGATATAGGTAATAGGCCGCATGACCAGGAAGTTGCTGCTGTACTTCTGGATAAAGGTCAGCGTCAGTGCTTCATACGAACCGATTCCCACTTTTGCAAACGCAACGGCTGCCTTATCGAGGCGGGCATTGAACTGGGTAAGTACTGCTGCCAGTTGTCCGGCAATGGAACTGCCGCCACCGAATCCAAAGCCCTCACGGTGATAAAAAGCAATATTGCGTTGCTCATCGGTCAGACTTTGCGATAGGTCGTACACCTCTTTGGCCATAGCATAAAAGGGCGAAGCGGGGTCGGTGCTGAAGGGGATTGGCAATACCGGCGCGGCAGCGCCTTCGCGGCTGCCGGCTACCATCTGCCGCCGTAGTGCATGATACGGATTGGCCGCCGGCGCAGGTGTGTATTCTTTAGTCCACAAGCCTGTGCCGACCGGAATGGTGTAGGCGGGCTGAGAAGCAATAACGGCCGTTCCGTCTCCCTGGGCCCAGGCCCATACTGCCTGTGCAATCGTCTGACCAAAGCGGATCGAACGCTGCAGGGTGGCCGTATCTACCTCTTTTGCATACTGGGCCTGTAATTCAGCTTCCAGTACGTTCATGGAATCTTTGTTCTCAGGCGAGGCTCCCGGAAAAAGACTGCGGCTGATGGCCGCCAGTGCGGCATTGGCGCTGGCTGCCCAATGGTAGGCTTTTCCAGGTTCCGTGGCGGGCATTTGAGGAAAAGCTGCCAGCTGGCCACCCAGCGAACGATAACTTGGCATGCCGGGAACCACGGCTTCATACAGCGCTATACCCGAATAAGCGAAAGCCCTGTCGGCAGCAGGTGCCGAGGCACCCGTGGCCAATGGCAGCCGGAACATTTTTAATTGCTGGTTCAGCCAGCGTACCACCACATCGGAAGAGAAGGTTTTGGTCTGCTGTAAATGGCCGTCGTTGGGAAGGTTGTCTTTTTTCTCGCAGGCAGCTACAGAAAAAATGAAGAAAAGAAAAGGCAGCCATTTGCGGTTTACTTGTGCGAACATAGAAGCGTTTTTTGGCGTTAATAAAAAGGAACAGGTAAAAGGTATATTACCCAAAGAGGCACTTCCAACTATAATCGACGGGAGAACGGAAGCAGCGCAAAACAACCGGAAAGGAAAACAGGAGGCGAATGTCGAAAACGACAGCTGTTCGTCGGCATCCGGCGTGGTTCGTCTATTTCATTTTGAAGCGCCCTCTTTTTTTTGGTAAATTGTAGTAAAGCAAGAACCGATGCCCGAAGCCGAAGACCATGCCTGGCTTTTTGATTCACGATACCGTCTCCGGCGGCATATTGCCTATTGGTGCGCCTACCTGTTGCTATGGGCCGGATTCTGGACCCTCATTATGGGCAGCTACGGACAAAACGTTGTAAAGATGCTTATCTGGTGGCCTGTGTTTCTCTTCTATAGCTACCCCATGGCTTACGGGGCGGTACCCAGGCTGATACTGAAAAATAAATATCTTGTTTTCTTAGCGGTAGCCCTGGGCTGGGGCATTGTGGGCTGGTATCTGAATATTTATTACCGGGCCTATGTTTTTTTCCCGTTGGCAGATCGATTTGGTATCGCACGGGGTACCCATCTGATTGAGCCGAGCAGTTTTCTGTGTATGAGTACCACGGCTGGAAGCATGACTGCATCATCCCTTGCCAAGCGATGGGGAAAAAAGCAGAAAGAGCTGGTGCAGGCTGAACAGGAACGTACGGTGGCACAATTGCAACTGCTGCGCGCACAATTACATCCGCATTTCCTGTTCAATACACTGAACAATATTTATGCCTTTGCTCTGGAACAATCACCACATACACCTAGGCTCATTGTAAAACTTTCTTCCCTGCTCAGCTATATGCTCTATGAATGCCGCACCGATGAAGTATGGCTGGAAAAAGAAGTGGAGGTAATGAAGCATTATATCGACCTCGAAAAGGAACGGTATGGTGATAAGATTGATATATCTGTCAATATCGAGGGCGATATCCGCGATACCTTCATCGCCCCGCTGCTGATGCTGCCATTTCTCGAAAATGCTTTTAAGCATGGCACATCAGAGCAGATCGAAAGGCCCTGGATGAGCGTGGATATTGCCGTGAAGGACGGCGTGCTCCGGTGCAAGGTGATCAACAGCAAAAATGAAGTGGTTCCTTTTCATGAGGAAGGGGTAGGCATCAATAATGTAAAAAAACGTCTGGCGTTCTTATACCCCGGCAAATACAGCCTGAAGCTGGCAGATGAAGGCCATTTCTTTATGGTAGCCCTGATGGTCACTTTACAGGGTCCGGTAGCTTCCAAGGAAATTAAAATGGTAAAACAACCTGCTGAAACAGCTCTACATGAAACTACGGTGCCTTTTAATTGATGACGAGCCTATGGCGCTGAAAGTACTTCAGTCGCACATTGCACAGATCGATGGCCTGGAGGTGGCCGGACTTTGCCGCAACGCAGTAGACGCCATCAAGGTACTGCATCAGAAAACGGTCGACGTATTATTCCTGGACATTAAAATGCCGATGATCATCGGCACCGATTTTTTGCGAAACCTCTCGCACCCGCCTAAGGTCATTTTTGTAACGGCCTTCCGGGATTACGCCGTAGAGGGGTTTGAGCTGAATGCGGTGGACTACCTGGTAAAGCCGGTTTCCTTTGAACGCTTTCTGAAGGCTGTCGATAAACTGCAACGGTCAGATAAAGACAAAAAGCCCTTTCCGGATGAACAGGCTTACCATTCCAACCCCGGTGCCTTCGTTTACCTGAAAGCGGAAAAGGCAATGCAAAAGGTATTTGTACAGGACATTGTTTATGTGGAGAGTTGGAAGGACTATGTGCAGCTGTACTTTAAAGGAGGTAAGAAACTTTTGGTAAAGCAATCCATCAGTGCCATGGAACATCTGCTATCGGAACACCAGTTTATACGCGTTCACCGTTCCTATATTGTATCGCTGGAAAAGGTAACCGGCTATACCAGTGCTGCCCTGACCTTGCCGCTGGGAGAAATACCCATAGGCCGGCTTTACAAGCAGGCCGTAATGAACCATCTGGTAACCATTCTGTAATAATCCCTTTCAGCTATTGACAGATATGTCAGGGCACGCCTCCATCAAAACAGGTTTTGATAGTATGTAAAAATGAAACTCCTGAGTGCCAATGGTATAAAAATGGTCGCCTGTAATTTCAAAGCCATGCCTTAAATAAAAATCAATAGCCCTGTTATTATGGACATAAACGGCCAGCCACAAGGTTTGCCCGCCACACCGGTACGCATTTTCCAAAGCCTTACTCAGTAAACGTTGCCCTATCCCTTTACTGATAAATTCCGGGAGTACATAAATTCGCTGCAATTGAATCGGAGCTTCGCATAAAACATTCTCATTACGGGATCCCGGTTTATTTTTTACAAAGCCGGCAATCATTCCATTCACCAGCGCGATAAAATATTGATTCCCCGGATTGGATAGACTGGCAGCTACCCGTTGGGTTGAGTAAGTATGATTGACATAGTCAATGCAATCCTTTTCTGAAACGAAGGCAGGAAGGAAAGTCTCTGTAAAAGACTGCTTCCCAACGAATGCAATGCCTTCTGCATCCTGTGGGCCTGCCTGGCGGATTTCAATAGTCATAATCTTGATTTTAGAGTCGTTCATTGATCAATTCATTCCACAGCGAATAGTTGGCCTTCATTGATTTCGGCTAAATTTTTACGTTGCCGCTGTTGCCGAAGCGTTAGAATGATTTCCTTTCGGTTAATTCGCTTTTCAATAAAATACATAATCACACAAGCCAGTACCATGGAAGCGACACAACAATAACCTACCCGATCGAAATGAAGGAGGCGGCCATCTTTTTTACTGATAATATGGCCGGTAAAAAAGGTTCCCAACCCGCCGCCGATCTGCTGAACGGAAGAATTGATACTCAAAAACGCACCTCTTTCTCTGGCTGAAGGCACGGCTGTAAGCAGGGCACCGGCCGGCACGCTACGGGATAAAAGTCCTATATACATTACGGCTGTAACGAGAGCTACAACCATCACTGGCAAGGGCGGGAAATTAGCATATAAAATCAGCATAATGCAGGTAAGAGCCGTACCGGCTACCATGGTTTTAAACTTACCGAAGCGATCGCTGACCGTACCGATCAGGGGCAGGCTCAGGGCACTTACAATACCTACGGAAAGATATATGGTTCCCAGGTCCTGTTGCTGGATTCCAACATTACTTACCAGGAATTGCGCTGTATACGGCGCAAACATATATGCGGGAAGAATCAATAATACGGTGGTAACGAATGGCCACCGGTACCGCTTGTTTTGCAACGATTTTAGTAAGTGCTGATAGGGATTAACTCCAAGGGAAGGCACCGGCTTAACAGCCCGCATGACCTTCCAAATCAGAAAGGTAAGGCAAACGCAAAGCCCTGCTATAAACCAGAAGGGTGCCTGCCAGCCCCATTTGCCAGAAAGGAATATGCCAGCCGGGAGTCCGGCTACCTGACAAACGGCAAAAGAAAGCTGCACATAGCTCATCACTTGCCCTCTTTGCTCAAATACAAAG
Organism: Flavisolibacter sp.; assembly: GCA_036263415.1. Lineage (GTDB taxonomy): Bacteria > Bacteroidota > Bacteroidia > Chitinophagales > Chitinophagaceae > Flavisolibacter. The sequence goes on along the minus strand of DATAHC010000026.1, from coordinate 3,525 downwards.
CTATCTGCCACCAGCACAGCTACCTGTGCTACGGCAATGCCGCCAAAAATACCTGCTACAATACGGCCGATAAGAAGCAGCGGGTAATTCATGGCTATACCGCAGAGCATCGTCCCGGCCATAAAACCGATCACGGAAAGCAAGACGAGTTTCTTGCGGGAATATCTATCGGCAAAACCCGCCACTACGATGCCGGCAATGCCGGCGCCCAGTGCATAAACCGACACTGCAGTTCCAAACTGAACTGTGGACAAGTGTATTTCTCTGGCCAGGTCATTTCCAAGAGGCGCCATGATTAGGAAATCAAGCACCACTACAAATTGCAACAGGGAAATAATGATGATGATGAAAACCTGTTGCCGGGAAAAAGGTGTTTTGCTTTGTTTCATGATGACTTTTAATACGAATGAAGCGATGGATTGAAATATTCCCTGAAATGGACAACTGTACTTATTTCTAAAACAACTTACCTGCAGCCTGTTTACTGGATTTCCTTTCTGCGGTCGATGGGGGCGCTTTCTTCCAAAACAAAAATCATCTGTGATGCCAAACTTGTGTAGCACTTCAGCCAGGCCTTTGACAAATCCTCATTCCAATCCCCGCCAAATGCCTTGGCCAGCGTCCATAGAAAGGCATTTCCTACCAAATCATAATGTATCGTTTTAACCCAATAGTTTTTATGCCGCAGGGCAAGCTTCCTGATCTCATTGTTAATAAGCTCCCGTTGATCCAGCCTTGCTACAATCAGGTTGAGCATTCCGAAAAGCTTTTCTGATTGTTCGGTCATCGGTTTGTGAAACAAGGCTTTCAAATTGGGCGCATCAAAAAACAGTTTTGAATAGAAAACGTCCCCAATGATTGTGAGGTCGATATTGCGCAATTGCATCCAACTCCTTTTTATCAGTGCGATCTCTTCTTTAGTCATTCCTTCCATAGGTGGGCCTGAGCGGATTTTTTAACGTGCTATCAATGTTGTTTCCATCTGTAATAGCCATGATTTGATTTCCATTTTGTAAACTGTACGGAAGCTCACTGCTCTCTATTCTGAAGGTTGAATCTCTGGCCGTGCCAGCATAAGAGCTGGCCTTCCGGCCGACCAGATTAATATTTTCTTTAGACGCTTCCTGTTTGCAAGAGTGACAATGAAACTTCCTGCCGGACAAACTGCAAATGGCAATCATCCAGGGAATTGATAGTGCCAGGCGTTTCATATTTCAGTTTTCCGAAACCATTATAAATAAGTTTTTACCTGGCATGTATACGAACTGCAGTGGACGTTGTTTCTGTGGCTAATCGAATGTCGCTTAGATAATATTTTCCGGTTTTATCAACAAGGTGCGATATTCCGAATATCAAGGAATTGTAAGCTGATTGGGAAGAAAAGGCCTGTGGCAGGTCCCATATCTTTTCCTGGTTCAGATAAACACGCAATCGTTCTCCCTGTCGCCAGATGGATACTTTTACGGTGGCCGGACCGCCTTTTGCAAAAAACGCTTTCGTTCCAATTTCATTTTCAGACTGTTTGCTGCCTTTTTCAAAAAGTTCAATGGTGCTTGATCCGGCATTGGAAGCTGCGTTCATCGGATGCAGGCTTACTTTAACCACGTCCTTGTTATGCGGATTATATTGTTTCAGTACTGTAAATTCTTTTTTAGAAGAAAGCTGCGCGAACATGATCTGCAAGGGGGAGGAATAAAAGCTGTAATTGGCACTGCACGTTACTGTAAACTCCAGGGTAAAATTATTTGGCAGGTTCACACCGGTTGGCAGGTAAACACCGTCCTTGGTAAGCAATAATGCTTTCTCACCATTATCCTTTTCCACTACTTCTGCTCCAGCATTGGTATTCCATCCTTTTGGAAGATCACCCGTCTTTGCCGTAGCAAATGTTTCCTGCCACAATACCTGGGTGCCAGGAACAAAGTCCGATTTAGAATGGTACTGATTCGAGTTCTTTTCTGCTGTTGGTGAACCTGCCTGATGGCTGGAGGAACAACCGGTTCCCAAAAGGCCGGAAAACAATACAGTGGCTAAAAGCCAATGCCCGTGAAACTGTTTGGTTATGATCTTGTTCATTATTTTGAATTTGAAAAGCAAAATTGTTCTGACCATTGTATTGGAAAAAAATTTTGTAACGGAAGTGCATCTTTTAAGGCCGCAAGCGTGAGTTAATAACATTAAATGAAAAGATGAGGAAAACCCTTGCCGCCTTTAAAAACAGTTCCTTTGGGTTTCACTACACTTCCAACCCTGATTTCTACACATGCCCTGCTTAACCTTTGAAATTGCACACCACTTAGTTAACTTTCCTTATCATGTTACGGATGCTTTTGTTCTTCTTACTGATAAGTTCCTTGGCCAGGGCTCAGGAACGGCCTTCGGTCAGGCTAACCGTATATGATGAGGCCAATGGGGGTCCCCAGGGTCTTTATAATTGCATTTTTCAGTCAACATCAGGATTTTTATGGTTTGGGAGTTCCAATGGCCTGGTCCGGTATGATGGCTATGGCTTTACCGTTTTCAGGAATGAGAAAGGCTATTCTTCTAACATCACCAACCTCACAGAAGATGGCGGAGGAAGACTTTGGATGTCTTTAGCGGAAGGCAGCCTGGCAAAATTTGATCCTGCCGCCAGTCGTTTCACGAATTATGCACTAAAAAACAGTTCAGACCCTACGTTGCAAACCGCACAGATCATGACCTTGTTTTTTGACAGGAAGGCGCGGCTATGGATCGGTATGGCGCAAAAAGGACTGCTGCTTTTTGATACCACAAAAAAAACAACCCGGATCTACCCCTTAACAGATATTCATCCGGCATATGCAGTTGCCCTAAACAAAATTTACAATACGGTGTATGCCATTCAGGAGGATGCACAGGAAAAGCTATGGCTGGCTACCCACGATGGACTCTACACACTGGCTGGACCAAACAGTGCGCTAAAACCGATCAGGGAACGTCCGGTAGTGCCCCATTCATTCCGAAAGGACCTGTTCAATGGTTTAGTTCTGGATGGCGATAGTATATGGCTCGGTGCCTGGGCAGGTGGATTATCCTGCTACCATATGAAGTCGGGAAAATGGGACCGCTATTTTAGTGATAGCACTTCCATTGGCAAAAGCACGACCAATATCATCAATGCATTGGCACTGAAAGGCAGGAATCAGCTTTGGCTTTCCAGTGGCGATCAGGCGCTGGGAGTTTTTGATAAGCCAAGTAAACGATTTCTGTTCTTCCGTGAATATGTAACAGATCCCGATCTGCCGAGGACGGAAGCATGGGGCTTAAAGCTGGATAAGGATGGTAACGCCTGGGCTATCAGTGCACAGCGATTGATAAAGATTCAGGTAAACCGTACACCTTTTTATTTCACTTCATTACCAGTGTCAAGGTCTGATAACCAGGCTGATTATAATCTAACCGACCTGTGGGAAAACGAAAATATCCGAATCATAACCACAGAATATGCAGATGGTATTCATGTTTATGACAAACACAGTGGTAAGCAAGCTATTTTTAAAGTCG
>DATAHC010000025.1:0-3667 GCA_036263415.1 Flavisolibacter sp. | reverse complement strand
GGCTATGATCCCGGTCCGTATGAGAATTATAACTATAAAACATACAGCGACAAGATCACAGCCCGGGTGGATTTCAATATCAACAGCAAGAATACGTTCAACGTTAACTATTTCTACCTGAAGTCCTACCGTAATGTAGTGCCCAGCTCAAGCGGTGCTCCTACAGGAGGTCGTTCGGCCAGTACGACCGGTATGCCTTTCTTTGGTTCTTCCTATATTATCAATAATAATTTCAACATTATTATTGCTGAGCTCAATACCCGTTTCAGCAATAAGCTCACCAACAAGCTGCAGGTAGGCTACAACCAGCTAAGAGATTTCCGCAGCAGCCCGGGAAATATCTTCCCGCTGGTGGATATTGAAAACGGTGCGGGAAGTACCTTCACTTCTTTCGGTTACGAGCCTTTTACGGCGTTTAACACCCTCAACACCGATACGTATCAGTTTAATGATATCGTTACCCTGTTCAAAGGAAAGCATAACCTCACCTTTGGTACTCAGAACACCTATAATAAATTCAGAAATGGTTTTGCTCCGAATTATTATGGCGCCTATCGTTTCAAAAGCCTGGCAGATTTCTATGCAAGTGCCAACACCGGATTGGCGAATGCCTCCCGGTATGAACTGCGCTATTCAGCCAGAAAAGGTGGCGAATTTCCTTATGCGGATATAGGTGCTTTACAGTTGGGACTGTTCGCACAGGATAAATGGAATGCTACGAATAATCTGGTGGTAACAGTAGGTTTGCGTGCGGATCTGCCGATTTTTGATAATAAATTTATTGCCAATACAGTAGCTGATAACCTGGTTTATCGCAATGGTGTACGGATCAGTACCGGCCAGGCTCCGGAGCGTAATATCTTATGGTCTCCGAGAGTAGGATTTAACTGGGATGTAACCGGAGATAAGAAAACTCAGTTGCGTGGTGGCGCCGGAGTATTTGCAGGCCCTCCCCCATTTGTATATATCAGCAATCAGGCCAGCAACAATGGGGTTGATTTCGGGTCCTTCGTTGTTACAAGTGGTACCGCTTTCAATGCCGATGTAAATGCCAACCGCCCTGTTAACGCAACGGCCAATACACAATACAATCTGGCGGTTACCGATAAAGATTTTAAATTCCCCCAGATCTTCAGAGCAAATCTGGCGGTAGACCGGAAACTGTTCTGGGATATCACGGCAACGCTGGAAGGAATTTATTCCAAGGATATCAATGCCATCTATCATCAGAATATCAACCTGCCTTCTTCCGGAACGCCATTAGTGGGTTCCGACAACAGGATTCGCTACAGTGCTACCAAGATCTATAGCGGAGCGGGAGGTGCAACAGCAAGCAATCCGGACATTACAGATGCCATATTGATGACAAATACCAATAAAGGCTATTCTTATAACGTAACGCTACAATTGCAGCGTAATGTAAGAAACCTGTACACCATGGTAGCTTACAGCTATGGAAAAAGCAAGTCGGTAAATGATGGCGGTTCAATTGCTCAATCCATCTGGAGAGATCGTGCAGTGACAAGCGATCCGAATGCGGAAGAAGTGGGCTATTCAAATTTTTATCAGCCGCACCGTGTTATTGCAGCAGCATTCTATCGTAAGGAATATGCAAAATACTTTGCTACCTCTATCGGATTCACGTTTGAAGCTGCCAATGGTGGTGCAGCCAGTTACGTGTATAGTGGTGATCTGAATAATGATGCGCTTACAACAAATGATCTGATCTATGTGCCTAAAGACCAGAATGATATTGTTCTTGAAGGCGTAAATGCTGCAGATACCCGCACGCCTGCAGTGATCTGGGGACAATTAAATACTTATATCAATCAGGATCCTTACTTATACAATAAAAGAGGTCAGTACGTAGAACGTAATGGTTTGCTGCTGCCTTTCTACAAGCGTTTGGATTTGAATTTCACGCAGGACTTTATGCTGAAAACCGGCAAAAGAAGCCATACGCTGAGATTTACGGCAGATGTTTTCAATTTTGGAAATCTCCTCAATAAGAACTGGGGTATTTTCAGAACGACCAACCGCGCCATTTCCAATAGCAGTATTGCCCTGTTGAACTTCAAGCGGGTTGAAACAACCGGTCCGAATGCAGGCAAACCGGTGTTTAGCTTCCCGTATCTGGATGCTACGAATCAAATTCCGCTGAACTCAACCTTCCAGAATAGCACGGCTACCTCTTCGCGCTATCAGGTACAGTTGGGTATCCGATATATTTTCAATTAATAGTATTTGATCAAATAAGAGGGGGCCGGCTTCATTGCCGGCCCTTCTTTTTGGTATCCTCCTCAATGTCGGTAAGAATCTGCAGCCGTTTTTACGAAGGATATTTACCTTTGTGGCGTATGAAACCGGCACCTTTTACACAGAGCCAGGAAGAGGAAGATGTTTTAACGGAGACCATTGAGCCTTTTCAGCTGATCGTCTGGAACGACGAGGTAAATACATTCGACTGGGTGATTGAATCACTTATGGAAGTCTGCAGCCATTCCTACGAGCAGGCTGAGCAGTGCGCTTACATTATCCATTACAAAGGCAAATACGGGGTCAAACAAGGTAGCTATAACGATCTGAAGCCCATGCGCGATGCGATCTCGGAACGAGGTATTGGAGCAACGCTGGAAACCGTTGTTGCCTGAGTATTCGGGCTCTTTCTAAAACCGGGTTTCCAGGTAATGGGGCAGCATTACTCTCCAGGTATTCCAGTCGTGCCTCCATTCCGATCCCCAAATATCCAGCTCGTAGTTGATACCCTTATTGTATAGTATACTGGCAAAGCTTCTTGCAGCGTTGGGATCTTCATAGTCGCCGCTGCCGGAAAAGAGATGAATATGATGACTGCGGCGAATCTGTTCCAGTATGGAATGATCCTGAAGGTTCGGCATAAAATGCTGGGGGCTATTGAAGTAAACATCATCTGAATAATATCCCTTTGTGTATTCTGTCAGATCATAAACACCGCTCATGGCTACTACCCCGTTGATCAGGTCAGGTCGCTTAAGGAACAGGTTCATGCTGTGGAGAGCCCCGAAGGAGGCGCCGCAAATGATGATAGGCGTCTCTGCACTGGTATGCGTACGGACAAAGGGTATTACTTCCTCAAAAACATATTCATTGAACTGTTTATGACGGATCATTTTATGATGCGGATCCATATGATGGTTCATCCAGCTTTCATTATTGATGCTGTTGATGGAGAACACTTTCACCTTACCGGAATTTATATGTGGTGCGATCGCATCGATGAGCTGAAACCGCTCATATTCCAGGTAATCTGCCGCCGCAGTGGGAACCAGCAACAGTGCAAATCCATAAGTACCATAAATGGCTACGGGCATTTCCTTTTCAAGCCGGCTGCTGTACCAGGAATGTAATTGTCTTTCCATAATTCACAATATTAGATCAGTAAGCCATATGATTGATTAAAAACAAGCTTCCGGAATTTAAGATACATCAAAACAGGTATTGACCAGTGTAAACACTTAATTACCCAAAATTCCAGGTTCAACACCCATGGACGAAAAATCAAATATGTATTTTCGATAATTGCGACTAATTTTCGGGAATATCTTTACGAAAGACCACTATGAACCAGCCACAGGCTACTGCCCACTCCTTAACTACCTACCTTCCTTACCTGTCGCAGGAGGAAGCA
>DATAHC010000024.1:0-3180 GCA_036263415.1 Flavisolibacter sp. | reverse complement strand
TATGATACCAACCGCCTGGAGCAGGAGATCATCTATTATATCGAAAAGATCGACATCACGGAGGAACAGGTGCGGTTGCGGAACCATTGCGATTATTTTGTAGCGATCCTGAATGAAGCGGAAGAATCGAAAGGCAAGAAGCTTTCCTTTGTATTGCAGGAGATCGGACGCGAGATCAATACGACCGGAGCCAAGGCCTATGACTCTACCATTCAGAAATGCGTAGTACTGATGAAGGATGAACTGGAAAAAGCAAAAGAGCAGGTGCTGAACGTTTTGTAATACGCTCTCTGCTTCCAAAATGCGTTTACTGGTTTACTTTTGCTTAAAATCTATTGAATTGAGAACACTGACCGCCTTGTTATTACTGCTTTGTGTACAGTCCTGCCAGACAATAGACCTTTATGAAAAGCATGTTACCATTCCCAACCATGAATGGAAAAGCTCCTTCAAACCCCAGTTTCAATTCACCATCACCGATACCACCGCTGCGTACCAGCTTTTCATTGTATTGCGGCATACCGATAAATATAATTTCAATAACATCTGGCTGAACCTGTATGCCCAGGCACCCGGCACCCCTTCGCGCAAATTCGGTCCCATAGAAATGCCACTGGCCGCCAAGGAATCCGGATGGCTGGGTACCGGCATGGATGATCTTTACGATCACCGGGTAGCTTTATCCCTCGATCCCGCCCAGTTCCATTTCAAAAAGGCGGGGACATATGTTTTTACCATTGAACAGGCCATGCGGGAAGACCCCCTCACCCAGGTGCTGAATGTAGGCCTGCGCATTGAAAAGCAAAAGCCTTAAGCAATGGCCGATGAACGCAAAAAGAAACTGAAGCGGGCTACGATCGTATACTGGGTACTTCTCTCTTATATAATAGCAGCCCTCCTCTGGTGGTTCTTTTCCCTGGTGAAGCAGAATAACGATATGTATGTTCTGCAAAAAGAGTATTACCAGGCTACCGGGTCAACTCACCGCAACGCCAGCCAACTAGCTGAAATAGAAGCGCAACACCGCCGCAATATTGCCAAGTTCATCGGAGAAGGCGGCACCTTCCTGATGCTGATCATTGTTGGCGCAGCGTATATCTACCGGTCCGTTCGCAACCAGTTCCGCCTTCAGCAACAGCAGCAGAATTTTGTGATGGCCATTACGCATGAACTGAAGACCCCTATTGCCGTTTCCCGCCTGAACCTGGAAACCATGCAGAAGCATAAACTGGAAGAACCCATGAGGGAAAAACTGGTTCAAACGACCCTGCAGGAAACCCTCCGGCTCGACCGGCTGATCAATAATATTCTTATCTCCTCACAGCTGGAAGGGCATTCGTATAACCTCAATCGTGAGGAACTCTGCCTGTCTGACCTGGCGCGGGACCTTCTGCATCAGTTTCAAATCCGCTATCCAGACCGGAAGCTTGTTTCCGAAATTGAAGATGACCTGGAGATCAAGGGCGACGCCCTCCTGCTGAAACTCCTGCTGAGCAACTTAATGGAGAATGCCAATAAATATTCTCCAAAGGAATTTCCGATCCGTTTTAGCCTTACCCGTTTCAGCCAGGGCATCCGCATGGAAGTGAAAGATGAAGGAACCGGCATTCCGGAAGCTGAACGGAAGAATATATTTCAGAAGTTCTACCGCATCGGGAATGAGCACACCCGGCGCACACAGGGCACCGGTTTGGGTCTTTACCTTTGCCGAATCATTGCCGAAGACCATAAGGGAACGATCGAGGTAGCGGATAATCACCCGCAAGGCAGTAATTTTATCGTTGAGTTCCCTGTATAAAAACAACCGAATGACGCAATTAAATAAACCTTCGATCCTGTTAGTAGAAGATGAGGAGAACCTGCATGAAGCCCTGAAGATGAACCTGGAACTGGAAGGCTATCAGGTAACGTCCGCCTACGACGGCGCTGCCGCCATGAAGGCTGTACAGAATGAATATTTTGACCTGATCATCATGGACGTAATGATCCCGGAGATCGATGGATTTAATGTGACGCAAAACATCCGCCTTAGCAATACGGAAGTACCGATTCTGATCTTAAGCGCCAAAAGCAGCAGTGAAGACCGGGTACTGGGTTTAAAGAAAGGCGCAGATGATTACCTGACCAAGCCATTCAACCTTGAAGAGCTGATCCTGCGTGTACAAAAGCTGATCACCAAGAACAAACGCCTGCAGGACAAATCTACCGTAGACGACCAGTATGCTTTCGGGGGACACCGAGTTGACTTCAAAGCCCAGGAAGCCACCACTTCCGCCGGAGAAAAAATACCGCTGAGTAAAAAGGAAGCCATGCTTCTCAAACTGCTGATCGAGAATAAAAACGAGGTGGTAACGAGAGAAAAGATCCTGCAATCGGTCTGGGGCTATAATGTCTATCCGACTACCCGGACCATCGATAACTTCATTCTGAACTTCAGAAAATACTTTGAGGAAGACAGCCGCAATCCGCGCTATTTCCATTCGGTGCGTGGTGTGGGATATAAGTATTCCGAATAGTCGACGGTCGACGGTCCACCGATCACCGTCTTCAGCAAATCTACTATTCCAGCTTCCTGAACAAAGTGATGGCCTTTTGCGTAAGCGCTTCGCGCTCATCGGCCAGATTCATACTGGAATAGATCAGCAGGCGACATTCCTTCTGTAATTCCTCCAGTTGCCCCAGCTGTTCCGAGGTCCATTGCGCTTTATGCTCCCGTATCAGATCGCCGATGGACTGACTGATGAACAGACAAGCCTCCTTATCCGGCAGTTCCTTAAATTCCGTGCTTTGCAAACGAGCACTATAGCTGTCCGAAGTACCCTTGACTACCGGCTTTGGTGAAGGCGTTCTATCCTTTTTCCTCCGCCTGAATATAAACAGGTATCCGGCAACCACCAGCAGCACTGCCAGTGCCGCCCAGATCATCCATTTGTTTGAAGACTTTAGGGTATCCGCTATCCGGTTGCGAAGCCGCTCCGGGGTCACTTCCACTTGCAAAGGCGCGGTTTTCACCGTTTGAAAGTGTCCCGAATCGACATTGAAAAAGCTAAAGGCAATGGAATCGATGGTAAAGGAACCCAGGCTATCCACTGCAAAACTGAATTCATACGTACGGCTTCCCTGAAGAACAGAAAGCTGCTTCACCACCCTATCTTTAATCACGGGCTCGAAAACCTCCAG
>DATAHC010000023.1:0-4629 GCA_036263415.1 Flavisolibacter sp. | reverse complement strand
GTGGCACTCAGCGGTACGATCACAAGGTTCATCAGTACCCAGATGAAGAGGCCATAAAGCAATCCCGTAAGCACTTTATTCCGGATCCAGCGGAACAGGACCGGATAGATGAAGAAAAAGAAAATGGTAAAGCAAAAGGCGATGATGTAATGGAAGAACAGGCCCCAGAAGGCCATGGCCATGCCTCCGTTGAGTGCCCGCTCCCCAAAAACACCGCTGGCGATGTACTTGAAAATGCGGACCGGGTTCTGGCCGGTTTTAAGTGTGTACCGAAGTACGGCGGCAGAGGCGTCGAGGGTTCCGACAATAAACCCCGTAAGTAACAGGATGGCAGCCATGCCGGATTCCTTATGCTTTTGACGCAGATCGGAACGGGATTCCATTATTGAGCAGTTTTATGAAGAAAGATACATAAAAACGCCAACGTGAAATGGGAAAGGTCTAACGTCAAAGGTGAAACGGCAAAAGTGAAACGTGTAACGGGAAAGGTCAAATGGGACACTAACCGGTTAGGTACTGGTATAAAAAAAGCTTCTGAAGAAATCAGAAGCTCAAAGGTTTCAGGTATTGGTGGCTGTAATTTTTAATAAGGTATTGGAATCGTTTCGTGTGGTATGAATCTAAAATAAAGCGTACGGGTGATTCCGGAAAATCAATTTGGCGGAAAGGACGTCCCATGCGGTTATGCACAGGAGTTAACCTCAGCAGTGGTGCGGGTTCTGGTAGGTGAGGGTAATTTATCAACAAGACTGTTGCTGTTGCCGGATCGGTTATTCCGGAGCGTGATTTCTTATATTTAAGTCCTGATACCAACTAGTATGGCTACAACCAACGGAGATCCGCTCTACAAATCACTGATCCGGGCTATCTCGTATGCGGTAGGCGCAGTGATCCTGCTCTGGTTCCTGTTCAAGATATCCGGAGTGGTACTGTTACTGTTGTTTGCCCTGATCCTGGCTATTGTGATCAATATGCCCGTAGCTGCGCTGGAGGAGAGGGGAATGAAAAGGGGATGGGCCTGCCTGATCGTATTCGGTACGATTGCGCTGGTGCTGGCATTAATGGGATGGTTGATCATTCCAAAGATCAGCGACCAGGTCACTACCCTTATCAATAATCTTCCCGGCTATGCCAATAACCTGTCCGCTAATGTTTCAAAATGGTTTAAGAACTATCCGGAGATCAACAAGGAGATCCAGGAGCAGGGCATTAATCTTTCCACCTGGCTGCCTTCCGTTCCGCGAACCCTCATGAGCATTGGAAATTATACCTTCTCTATTGTGACTATGATCCTGATCTTCATTCTCTTTATCAGTATGGTGGTCTATTCGGTAACGCGTCCCAGGCCGCTGCTCGAGCTTTATTTTTCTTTTTTCGCACCCGAGAAGCATGACCGGGCCACGGAGGCCTTACGGAATACATCGATTATGCTGGGCGGGTGGATCCGGGCCAACGTTATTGGCGGAGGCATCAGGGGCGTTTGTATTACCATCTTCCTCAGTATCATGGGGGTGCCGGGTGCCTGGGTATGGGGCGCACTGGCCTTCTTTTCCGAACTCATTCCCAAGCTGGGATTTTATATCATGGCCATTCCGCCGATACTCGTGGCCTTGTCGGTCAGTCCGGCTACCGCTTTATGGGTAACCGTTTTTATGCTGGCGCTGGATGAGATCATGGGCGATTTCATTCTTCCGAAACTCCGGTCCAATACGATGAACATTCATCCCGTTTCCATATTGTTCATACTGATGGCAATGGCCTCAGCATTCGGTGTCATGGGTGCCTTGCTCGCCACCCCGTTGACGGCGATCATCAAAGCCTACTATGAAGCTTTTTTCTGCGACCGTTTTCAGGCCGATAAGAAAGTGAATGAACGGATCGACCGCATCCTGTACAGGAAGAAGGGTGATTAGTCAATAGTCAATAGTCAGTAGTGAATAATCAGTAGTGAATAGTCTTTATTTTTTAAAGAGGATCATGGTGGACAAAAAGATCTTGCGCCCTTCTTCTTCCGCATTGGATGCGGTGGCAAAGGTGGCCGTGAAATAACGGTTGTCACCACAATTGAGGCAGCTGAGCTCCAGGCCAATATTGGCGGCCAGCAAGGGCGCTTCCGTTTTCAAAGCCGGTTCGAACCGGGGCTGGGTGCCGGACTGGTGCTGAACGCTTTTTCTCCTGATTTCTGTAAGGCCCATTCCGATATACAAGCCCTCTCTCGATTGCCAGGCGTTTTGTGCGACCGACCAGCCGTAATCCCTGGAACCTTTCGTCTGCGGATCGCCGCCGATGCGCAGGGCGCTGAGCGTTCGCATATGCTGCTGGTCTTCCCAGATGAACACCGCTTCCATACGGGTATTGGGAAAGATCACCGTACAGGGAATCGTTTTATTGGCAGCTATATAAAAGCGGTCCTCCTGCACATTCTCCTTACCGAAAAGCGTAGTGAGGTATTCATGCGAATCCAGTGGCAGCAGGTCTTCCGCATACACGATATCTTTCGGGGAAGGAAGCTGCTTCCGGTCCACGCGAAACGTGCAGGCAGCGCTAGAGTCTCGTCCGGTGATGGAATACCAAACCGTCAGGTTCTCTTTCTGGCCAAAATTGCTGTCCGGCACTCCGGCCTTCAGGATACCCAGGTCCAGCAATTCCCTGTGCAGCGCAAAACCGGTCTTGCTGTCTGTGGTAAGGCATAGGGATCGGTCTGCGCCTTCCTTATAAAGTGTGAGGGTGCTGATTGAAGTTTCGGACTGTTTACGCGGCGCGTATAAGTGGAACAGGCTGTCCTGTATCGTTTCTTCACCCTGGGGCAAATAGCCCTTCTTCTTCAGGATGCCATCGATCCTGGAATCGTTGGCTGCCAGTACGGAAGCCAGGTCCCTGAATGATAAATCCTGGGCGTTGCTTTTCCCTGCGGCCAGCGATAGGCAGGGCAGCAGTATCAAACGGGCAAAAGTGAAGCTATGTAAGAATTGTTTTTGAGTAGAAATACCAACCATGCAACCTCCTTGTTTTACTGATTTTCCACGGGAGGTTTTTCATAACAAGGAATAGGAGCGTTTTCAGGAGGTTTAAATAACTGTGCCAGTGTAAACAGCAGGTTTGATGTGCCGTTTGCTCCGGTACTGCTAATATACAAAACAGATCGGATGTTCCGGTCTGTAAATGCTTACCTCAATGGCTGATTAATGTTTGTATCAATAATACCCCGGCCAGGCCAAATAGGGAGATCAGGCTTTCCATCAGGGTCCAGGTCCGGAAGGTCTGGCGGAGATTGAGTCCGAAGTACTCCTTGAACATCCAGAAACCGGTATCGTTCACGTGCGAACACATCAGGCTTCCGGCGCCTACGGAGAGTACCATCAGTTCCGCCGACACACCAGTCGAGATCAGAGGGGCCACCATGCCGGAAGTCGTCAGGGCGGCCACCGTAGCGGAGCCCAGGGCGATCCGGAAAAAGGCGGCCACCAGCCATCCGAACAGCAGCGGAGAAAGCTGCCAGGGCGCTATCGTTTCTTTGATCAGCTCCGCTACCTTACTGTCGATCAGGATCTGTTTGAAGGCGCCTCCGGCTGCAATGATCAGGATGATCATGGCAATTCCTTTTACCCCTTCCGTGCAGGCTTCCATGCTTTTCGTTAAAGGCCATTTCACCAGGATCAGTGTGGTAATCAGGGAAAGCAAAAGGGCAATGGTAGGGTCCTGTAAAAAATAGAAGAATGAATGAGCAGCGCCTTCCCGGGTCAATGCCGTACCGATCGTTCCTGCCGCTATAAAAACAATCGGTACTAAAACGATCAGCAGGCTGTTTCTTCCGGACGGTAGAGCTGCTTCTTTCCGTGCTTCAAACTGCAAAGGAGATGTCGTATGATCTGTTGTTTTTACCACCAGCCTGGGGAATACAATACCTGCCAGTACGGCCGTTGGAATACCAATGGCAAGACCATACAACAAGGTAGTGCCGATGTTCGCATGAAAAATCCCTGCTAATGCCACCGGTCCCGGATGCGGTGGCAAAAAGCCATGGGTTACGGATAGGGATGCCGCCATGGGAATACCAACATATAATAAGGGAAGCCTGGTGGTTGCCGCAATAGCAAAGACCAGCGGAATCAGTACAACGAAACCGGCATTATAAAACAGCGGAATGCCCGCCAGCAGACCGGTAAGCAATACTGCCCATTGAATGTTCTTTTGTCCGAAAAGGCGAACCAGGATCAGTACCAGCTTTTGAGCGGCACCGCTTTCTTCGGCCAGCTTGCCGATCATAGCGCCCAGCGCCAGTACCATGATCGTACCGCCCAGCGTACTTCCGATACCGTTGCTGATGGAAGTAATGACCTGGGGCACCGGCATGCCCAGCAGCAGTCCGGCCAGGATGGAAACGCCGAGCAGGGCCAGCATCGGGTTCACCTTTTTAACGATCAGGAAGATCAGCAGGGAAATGGCTAGGAATACGTAGAGCAAAGGCATTAGTTCGTATTAAGTTGTTGGAGTTGATGCATGGATTTTTCCAGTGCCGGATAAAGATCCATGAAAACGGGGAACAGCTGTTTATAAACGGCTGCAGCCTCCGCTTCCGGTTCTATGAAGGCAGGCGTGTCGGACGACCCGGAAGGATAGTGCTCCAGT
>DATAHC010000022.1:0-5829 GCA_036263415.1 Flavisolibacter sp. | reverse complement strand
CCCTTATAATCAGGTCTTTCGCTTTTTGGTCGCTTCACCCTTTGTTGTTTTGGTAGGCGGTGTGACCGGCTTGCGCGGGACTGCTTTCTTTTTCACCGGAGGGGGCGGCGGCATTTCCTGCATCATGGTGGTATCAGTGGTCGTCATCTCTGTGGTGTCGTAGGTAGCCTGGGAGTGGATCGTAGCCAGTTCAAATCCTTGTGGAATGGATAAGGCTTCAGGCGAAAGGGCAGCAGAGTCGATCCGCTTGGCTTCTACGGTGATAGTTACTCTTTTGGTGGAATCCTCTTCACCGCCGCCAAAAGGGTTGCTCATGGCAAGGTCGGCCCCCAATACAATATGATTCTTCTGGATCATGATCAGTTCCGGCGCTTCCTTGAAGCGATCCGGGATCGGGTAATAAAGGTCCTTTGCAGCATATAACAGGGTATTCCCATTCATGAAATTGCGCAGGAACTCCAGACCCGCCTTGCCTTCAAAACGGATCGCTTCCGTTTTCAGGCCGGCGATCATTTTCTGGTCAGGGGCGCTATAGGCTTTTGATTCATATAATTTCTTATAGGAATACGTCTTACTTTCGGAATTGATGGTATAGATCCTTCCGGAGTCCAGGTCCAGTAACAAATAGGTACGGTCGTAATCCGAATTCTCCTTAAAGCGCACCTTGATCTTTTGCGGTCCAAAGCTGATCTCCAGTTCCGGCTCCTTGCTGTCTCCGGTGGCCTTGAGGTTGTAGACCACCATTCCCTGGAAAGGTTGCTGCGCCCGGGAGGTCAGGGAAGTGGCAAGTACCAGCAATAAATAAACATATTTCATCATAAGCATGTATTAAAAAGCCAAATGAAATTACATCATTTGGCTTTCGTATCGGGTAAATAGCTGTCTGATCAGCCTTTGATCTTTTTAATGGCGGCGTTCAATTTGGGAACGATCTCAAAGGCGTCACCCACAATTCCGTAATCGGCCGCTTTGAAGAAAGGCGCTTCCGCATCCTTGTTGATCACGACGATCACCTTGCTGCGGTTCACACCGGCCAGGTGCTGTATGGCGCCACTGATACCAATGGCAATATAAAGATTGGGGGCAATGGCTACGCCGGTCTGACCTACGTGCTCATTGTGCGGACGCCAGTGGGCATCGGCTACCGGACGGCTGCAGGCCAGTGCAGCCCCCAGTGTATCGGCCAGTTCTTCCACCATCGCCCAGTTCTCAGGGCCCTTCAGTCCGCGTCCGGCGCTGACCACTACGTCAGCCTCCGTCAGTGCGATCTTTCCGGAGGTCTTGGTGCTGGACACCGTTTTCACTTTCGGCGCATCAACCGTTGCAGTGAAAGGAACGACTTCCGCCGTACCGGAACCTTCCTCGATCGTATAGGCATTTACATTCAGGGAAATGACCTTGATAGCGCTGGTTAAGGTAACGGTAGCAAAGGCCTTTCCGGAAAATACATTCTTACGTACGGAGAATCCATTGGCCGTATCGGGCAGGGCGGTGGCGCCGGCTGCCAGTCCCGCTTTCAGTCGAACCGAAACGCGGGGCGCGAGTGCCTTGCCGCTGGAGTTATTGGAAAACACGATCACGGTGGCGCCGGACTGTTCGGCTGCCTGGGCAATCACTTTGGTGTATACCTGGGCGTCGAACTGCTTCAGGTTCTCGTGCTGCACCTGGTGCACCTTGCTCACGCCGTATTTACCCAGCGAAGGCAGGTCTTCATCCACCGTACCCAGCACGAGGGCTTCAGCGCTGGTACCCAGTTGGGCTGCTATTTTGGAACCATAGGTAAGGGCCTCATGCGATGCTTTTTTTACATGGCCTTCAATATGATCAACAAAGATTAAAACGCTCATAGTTTATGTTTTGTCCTGACAGCTTCTGTTCAGGAAATGATGGTAATAGATAAAGAGTCCTCGTTTCTATACAAATCAGATAGCCCGGGCTTCATCATGAAGCAGGCGCACCAGCTCGTCCACATTGTCCGGAGACACCAGCTTAACACCCGCTTTGGCAGGCGGCAGCTGGAAAGCGGTAAAGGAGGCTACGGAATCAGCTGCTATTGCATCCACCACTTTCAATGGTTTGGTGCGGGCCGCCATGATACCGCGCATATTGGGGATGCGCGCTTCCGCCATTCCTTTCTGAGCGCTGATAACCAGTGGAAGCGCTACTTCTACGGTTTCTTCTCCGCCTTCGATCTCCCGCTTCACTGTTGCAGTGGTACCACTCAGTTGAAAATGAGTGGCCAGGGGAATATAGGGGAGGTCCAGCAGTTCGGCCAGCATACCGCCCACCGATCCGCCGTTATAATCAATGGTTTCCTTACCGGTGAAGATCAGGTCATACGCTCCCTGACGCGCCACTTCGGCTATTTGAGAGGCTACCTGGAAGCCCTCGAGCGGCTCTGTATTAATACGGATCGCCTCATCGCCACCCAGGGCCAGTGCCTTGCGGATGATGGGCTCCGCATCGGCGCCTCCGACGGTGATCAGGTGAATGATAGTGGATGGATCGGCTTCTTTCAATTCAAGGGCACGCACCAGGGCATACCATTCATCGTAAGGGTTGATGATCCATTGTACACCCGCTTCCGCGAATTTCGTGTTGTTGTCCGTGAAAGCTATTTTTGCAGTGGTGTCTGGCGTTTTGCTGATACACACAAGAATTTTCATATAGCTAAATTAAGAATAAAAGGTTATTTAGTTGCTTATGCAACTATTATTATTTTACAAATATAAGCCGCAAACTTTCCCCATACAATCAGAAAAACAGGCATGGAACGGATCGATAAACTGAAAGAATTACTGGCCGCCAACCCGGAGGATAGTTTTGTGCAGCATGCACTGGCACTGGAGTATATAAAGGTCAACAGGGAAGAAGAGGCAAAGGCACTGTTCCTGGACCTGCTGGGTCGCGACCGCAACTATGTGGGCAGTTATTATCACCTGGCCAAACTGCTGGAGCGCCAGGGTCACCACCACGACGCCTTGCAATGGTATGAGAAAGGTATGGAAGCTGCCAGAGCCGCCAATGACGGACATGCCTACAATGAGTTACAGACAGCCTACGAAGATTTGACGGACCTATAAACAAGCTCCCTTGATCGAGAAATTCACTTCTTTTCTTTCCGGATACGAGCCACTGGGCGAACACCATTTTCTGGTAGCCATAAGCGGCGGTATCGATTCTGTGGTGCTCAGCCACCTGTGTAAACTGGCCGGTCTTCGGTTTACCCTGGCCCATGTCAATTTTCAGCTGCGGGGAGAAGAAAGTGAGGGGGATGAAGCTTTTGTAAAGGAACTGGCGGAGCACCTGCAGGTACCGCTTCTGGTGAACCGTTTCGACACCGCCGCAATTGCGCAACAGGAAAAAATATCGATCCAGGAAGCGGCCCGCGACCTGCGCTATGGCTGGTTCCACGAATTGCACGAGGAAGAAGGTTATGATTATGTGCTGCTGGCGCATCATGCCAACGATTCCATTGAAACCCTGGTCATGAATTTCTTTCGCGGGAGCGGACTGGGTGGAATGACGGGCATTCCCCCGGAACGGGATGGGTATATCCTGAGGCCCCTGCTTCAGACGACCCGTAAGGAAATAGAGGCCTACGCCCAACAGCGCGGACTCGCCTGGCGGGAAGATTCCAGCAATGCTTCCACGAAGTACACCCGTAACCTGTTTCGCCATGAGCTGTTGCCGCTATTGCAGAAAGTATATCCGCAGGTGGAGCAGAACCTGATGGGTACGATGGACCGTATGCTCCGCACCAACCGCATTTATAAGGAAGCGGTTACCGACCTGAAAAAAAAGCTGCTGGAATATCAGGACAATGAGGTGCGTATTCCGGTAAAGAAACTGCAGGCGTACCTGGATACGTCTCTGATCTATGAGATCATTAAAGACTATGGCTTTGGAGAAGGCCAGGTGCAGGAAGTGGAGAAGCTGCTGCAAAGTGAAACCGGCAAATACATCGCGAACGAATCCCATCAGATCATCCGCCATGGTGTATGGCTGATCATAGCTCCCGTACAGGAAGTGCACCGTATCATTGCCTTTGATGAAGAACCTTCCACGGTTAGCTTTCCCGGCGGCACCTTACAGTGGCAACGCCTGACAAAGGAATCCTGGCAACTGGATCCGCACCCTCAAATCGCACAGCTGGATGCACGGCTGGTGGAATTCCCGCTGATCCTGCGACAATGGAAGGCAGCGGATTATTTTTACCCCCTCGGCCTGCGCAAAAAGAAAAAGCTGTCCCGCTTTTTTATCGATCAGAAGTTATCCAGGAACAAAAAGGAACAGGTATGGGTGCTGGAATCCAATAAGAAGATCCTTTGGGTCGTGGGCATGCGTATCGATGACCGGTTCAAGGTGACGGAAGCTACTAATGAGGTACTATCGTTCAGGATGACCAGCCTTTAGATTGCAGGTAATATTTCACACCGTCAATAAATTCCTGGATGGCATTCAGTCCGGACAGGCGCTCTACAATTATAATAAACAGTACTCCGAATAGAGCTCCCCAGATATGGGCAGAGTGATTAATATTATCACCGCCTCTTTTGTCAAGCAGTGCAGAAATGATCAGGTAGAGGGGTCCGAAAATAAAACCGGGTATGATGGGAGGTATAATAAAGAAGCCGACTTCCACATAAGGAGCAATCATCAATCCGGCAAAAACAACGGCACTGACAGCCCCCGAAGCGCCCAGGCTTCTGTAGGCATAATCATCCCTGTGCTTGATATAGGTAGGTAATATGGAAATCATCAGGGCAATGACATACATGGCCAGGTAATACCATTTTCCGGGGTCTCCGAAAATTTCCCGGAACTTATCTTCCACAAACCGTCCAAACAGGTACAGCGACAGCATATTGAAAATAAGATGTCCGAAGTCGGCATGGATCAATCCGCAGGTGAAGAAGCGGTACCATTGCTTCCGGTGGGTTACGGCCGGAGGATAGAAGATAAGGTCATCGATGATCTTCTGATTGCTGAAGCCGCCGAAAGATACGAGACAGGTTATGATGATAATGATGATCGTTATGGAAATCTGCATATGGATATTATCGTAATAGCAAGGCTGCCGGTAAAATTGCTAAACTACTATATAGGCGAGATACCGTCAAATTATACGAAAGTTCCATTCCACTTACCGGTGATGGTATTTTTCATTGCGCAGAATGGTGCAGGCCCGGTATACCTGTTCGGCCAGCAGCAGCCGCACCAGCTGGTGCGGAAAGGTGAGGGGAGAGAGGGACCATTTGAACTGAGCGCGTTTCAATACCGCTTCATCCAGTCCGAAAGCGCCTCCGATCAGGAAGACCAGCTGCTTATGGCTTTCCATAGCGCGCTGCTCCAGGAAAGCGGATAAGCCTTCCGAAGTAAGCTGCTTCCCATATTCATCCAGGGCGATCAGGTAATCATCGGTCCGCAGTGCCTGGAGCACCATTTCTCCTTCTTTCTTTTTCAGATCCGTCTCTGCCAGCAAGGCCGCATTCTTAGGCACGGGCAGAATGGTCCACTCCACCGGAAAATACTTGCCGATGCGTTTGGTGAATTCTGCAATACCTTCTTTTACGTAAGTGTCATTGACCTTGCCGATGGACCAGAATGCAATTTTCATGTCTACAGGCGCTGAGCTATGCAGCGCTCCTTTAAGCGGCAATATCCGATATTTCGGGGAGATGGCTTTATTCACCGCGTGAATAGCCGGTGGCAGCAATGCGGTCGCTTATCAGCTCATCGTTCTGGGATACATCTTCGATCACCTGGTCGATCAGGTCGCGGCTCCGGGTGCCTTCCACCAGCCATCTTCCTTCCTCTTTCCGGGCA
>DATAHC010000021.1:0-12593 GCA_036263415.1 Flavisolibacter sp. | reverse complement strand
GTTCAATTTTTAAAACAACAAATTCAATAAAAACATGAAAAAACTATTCTTTGTTGCCGCGGCTTTTGTTGCCGGATTTGCTGCATCGGCCCAGCAAAAAGTAGATGATGTTATCAAGATCAACATTGAGAAGTACGATTTCGGCAAGATCAAGCAAAACAACCCGGTGACTACTTATTTCACCATCAAGAACATCAGTGATAAGCCGATCTCTATCGAGAATGCCATGGCCGGTTGCGGATGTACCACACCGGAAGTTTCCAAAGCTCCGATCGCTCCGGGTGCTACTACTCAATTGAAAGTGGGTTACAATGCTGCCAATCCTGCTCCCTTTACGAAAGACGTATCGATCAAGGTAGCCGGAATTCAGGATATGAAAGTGGTGAAGATCACCGGTGAAGTGCTGGATGCTACCGCTTATGATGCTTATGTGAAATCAGACGAATACAAGAAAGCAGAGCAGGCGAAAGCGGCAGCTGATAAAACACAGGCTACTGACGCTAAGAAAAATAAGAAAGTAAAAGCTACGAAGTAAGCTTTTCCAAATAGCAAAAAAAGATCCCCGCATATGCGAGGATCTTTTTGCGTGAAAGGTCAAACGTGAAACGTGAAAAAGGTGAAACGTGAAAGGTGAAAGGTGAAAAGTCAATTAATATATTAATCTGTTTACTACATGACATTTTGCATCCTAGTGCCGGGTTACATTGAGTTATGTTTTTGCAATTGAATCATCAAAAGCTTGATGTTTATGACATTAGTTTAAAGTTAGTATCAGAATGTTATAAGCTAACTCGTCTGTTTCCTTCAGAAGAAAAATTTTCCCTTTCTCAACAAATACGCAGAGCAGCTATATCCATACTTTTGAACATTTCTGAAGGGTGTTCAAGAAAATCAGAAACGGAGCGAAAGCGCTTTTTTGAAATTGCAAGGGGATCTTTAATTGAAATTGATGCAGCTCTCGATATTGCTTTAACCTGCAACTATTTCGAAAAACAACAATTTGAACAACTAGGTATATATATGAACCGCTGTTTTGGAATGCTGACCAGGATGCAAAGCAGTTAACCCACTCTGACGTTTCAACTTTGACTTTTCACGTTTGACATTTCACGTTCCCCGTCTCTCACTATCTTTGCTGCATGCTAGAAGTTTCGAAAAGGGGGCAGGAAATGCCACCCTCTCCTATACGAAAACTGGTTCCGTTTGCAGAAGCGGCCAAAAAGAAAGGAACGAAAGTATATCACCTCAACATCGGCCAGCCGGACATAGAAACGCCGCCCAGCATCATGAATGCGGTGCGGGAGGCAGATATTACCGTTCTCGAGTACAGTCACAGTGCCGGTAATGAAAGCTACCGCCGCAAGCTGGTACATTACTACAAAAGCGTGGGTATCGATATTCACCATGATGAGATCATTGTAACTACAGGCGGATCGGAAGCAATCCTGTTCGCTTTTTTCTGTTGCCTGAACCCGGGCGACGAGGTGATCATACCCGAGCCTTACTATGCCAACTATAATGGCTTTGCCGTAGAGGCAGGAGTTACGGTAGTGCCTATCACCTCCACTATTGAGACCGGCTTTGCCCTTCCTCCCATCTCCGATTTTGAAAAAGTGATCACGCCCAAAACGAAAGGTATTGTGGTGTGCAGTCCGAATAACCCAACGGGTTACCTGTACAGTCTTGCCGAAATGGAAGCCCTGAAAACCATTTGCCTGAAGCATAACCTGTACTTGTTCTCCGATGAAGCGTACCGCGAGTTTTCCTACTCCGGCACGTACGTCAGTGCCATGCACCTGAAGGGAATGGAGAACCATGTGATCCTGATGGATACGGTGAGCAAGCGCTATAGCGCCTGCGGCGCCCGGCTCGGAGCCTTTGTGACAAAGAATAAAGAAGTATATACCGCTGCCATGAAGTTTGCCCAGGCCAGGTTAAGTCCACCCGGGCTGGCCCAGATACTGGGAGAAGCGGCTGTAGACCTGCCGGCTTCCTATTTCGATGCGCCCAAGGCGGAGTATTTGTCCCGCCGGGATTTGCTGGTAAAACGACTCAACGACATGCCCGGTGTGTTTTGTCCGAATCCTGGTGGTGCCTTCTATGCCATGGCGCAATTACCGATCGATGATTCGGATGTATTCTGCCAGTGGCTGCTGGAGTCATTCTCCCATCATAACCAAACCGTCATGTTGGCGCCTGCAACGGGCTTTTACGGAACGCCGGGACTGGGTAAGAAGGAAGTGCGCCTGGCCTATGTACTGAACCTCAAGGACCTTTCGAATGCCATGGATTGCCTGGAAAAAGCTTTGGAAGTATATCCGGGCAGAGCAGCCATTACCCCCTTAAAAAAAGCGGAAGCCACGGTATAAACGCCGGGGAATTTCCTACTCATAAGCTACCTGATAGCAGCCCTGCCCTGACCGGCGGGGCTTGTTTTTATTTGTACCTGTCCGGGCCTGTTGCCGGGGGCATAATAATTGCAAAATGGTGTATATATAATTGATAAAACATCATCTAAAACAATTTTATGGCAACTAACGAACAATACGGCAGCTGGCATGCAGACAATGAATTTCAGCCGCATGAAGGCAGTGGAGTGATCAATGTGGGTCAGGGCGAACGTATCGCCAGTGCCGCACTGGGCGCCTGGATGCTTTCTTCCGGTTTGAACACCCTGACCAAACACCCGATCAACAGTCTTTTGAAAATGGCTTTAGGCGGTGCTCTTTTATACAGAGGCGCTTCCGGTCATTGTCCTGTATATTCAAAACTGGGCAAGACAAAAGGCGTTTCTCATACCAATTCGGTGAATATCCGCACCAGCCTGATTGTAAACAAGCCAAAAGACGAAGTGTATGCGTTCTGGCGCAAGCTGGAGAACCTTCCTTTGTTCATGAAGCACCTGGCCAGTGTGACAGAGATCGATTCCAAGCATTCCCATTGGGAAGCCGTAGTACCCGGCAATATGGGACGCATTAAATGGAATGCCGAAATTGTAAAAGAAGAGCCAGGCTACCTGATCGGATGGCAGAGTATCCCGAATTCCATGGTGAATAATGCCGGTAAGGTAACTTTCCATGATGCGCTGAACGGTCAGGGCACCGAACTGGAAGTAGTGATCAGCTATCATCCACCTGCAGGCGACCTGGGAGCCGGATTAGCCAAAACCCTGAACCCGGTGTTTGAGAAGATCATTCGCCAGGATGTGATGAATTTCAAGGAATATATCGAAACCAAACATAAAGGGTCGACAGAAAACACGAACAACAATCCGAATATCCTGCGCTCTGAAGGTGAGAGTGTACAGGACGGATCGGGCGTTCAGAACAACCAGTACATCAACCAGTAATTCGCTCCGCCAGCTTTTGGGCCGCTGACCGGTAAGCGTCTGCAAACAGCCTGGGATCGAGTTCGGAAAATAACAGGGGTGGTGCAGGTTCGGAATCAAAATCATTGAGAACGAGCCTCCACCACCCTACTTCTTTCCACGCCCCTGTTTTAAAGCCCACATTTTCATAGGAAGCAAAAAAGGTGAAGCCGCACTTCTCGTGCAATTGCACGCTGGCCTCATTCGGCAAGGTGATACCGGCATATACATTCCGGAAACCCTGATACTTCAATACATCAAACAACAGGTTGTACAGGATACGGGCCAGACCTTTGCCTTTGAAATCATCGTGTATATAGACGGAAGATTCTACTGACCACTGATAGGCCACCCTGTCCCGGTGCGCTGCCGCATAGACATAGCCGGCAATGGTACCGTTAACAACAGCTACCAGCCAGGGCCTTTTTTCGATCGTTGCGCGGATGCGCTGGCGGAATTCGTCGGGGGAAGGCACTTCATTTTCAAATGTTATATAGCTGTCGAGGATATAAGGCGCATAAATAGCCAGGATACCCTCAGCATCATTAACAGTGGCCGGCCTTATTTCGATCATAGCAGCGATTTGCGGCAAAATAAATGAATCGCTTCTTTTGTCGGCGCAGAAAAAATGATTTTCCGGTAAAGGCCTGAATACTTATTTTTGCACCCCTTCCGCGGTCAACGCGGTAAAACGCCGAGGTAGCTCAGTTGGTTAGAGCACAGGATTCATAACCCTGAGGTCGGCAGTTCAAATCTGCTCCTCGGTACATAACAGCCTGCATTCAGCAGGCTTTTTTTATTGTAATAACTACATCGCACAGGATTCTTATCCGCCTGAGGCGGACGGCAGTTCAAATGGGCTCCTCGGTACGTAACAGCCTGCATTCAGCAGGCTTTTTTTATTGGCCTTGGCGTACTTAAGAACCACAGCACTACTGCGACACGGAGTATCATGGAGCCGGCTTCGCCGTTGTATTTCACGCGGAGGCGCGGTGTGCACTGAGGGGTGATTTATTTTTTCGCCCAGAGCGAAAGGGCAAAGGAGGTTTGGGTTTACTTTTACCCTCTATGATCTCTTACTTTCATCTGGCATAAATTGAACCACGAAGACACAAAGATACAAAGGAGCACTAAGGCTGGATTTTAAGTTTACTATGCTTTATAGCGGTTTTTCTTGTTTTACCGATTGAACATTTTGCCTTTTTTTCAAAAGAGCATCAATCGTTCCGACCATTGCAAAGGTTCGGGTAGTTCCTGTTTACTCAGCTCAATATGTAACACCCGTCTCTGAAGATGATTAGTTGTCTTGCTGGAAGCATGTAACAACAGCGGACGCATGAACATTACCCCGCCTTTACCCACCGGACAAACTTCTTCCTTTTCTTTATTCCAGTTAATAGTTTCCGGCCTGTAAATTCCTTTCCGATGCGATTTGGGAATGACCCTTAAAGCCCCATTATTTTCATCTGTGTGATCCAGATGGATCCGTATAGTGATATTGCTTTCCAGAATATATAAAGGCGGCTGAACGGCAAACTGATCCTGTTTTACCGACCAGGGCCCAAAACCTTCAATGGGTATTTTCTTATCAACCGAGATCGTTAAATCCTGATGGTAGGATACGAACCAATTGGAAGCACCCGGCTTATCGAAGAAGATCGACTTCACGACAAAATAGGAATCGCCGATCATGTGCCTGATAGTTGCAAGAAGTCGTTTTGTAAATATAACGGAGCAGAGCTGAGGTATTTCTTTCAGAACCTGTCGTATAGCAAACAAGTCATCAGTCTTTCTGAAATTGGATTTAGTAGAATCTACTTCAGTGATAATCTGAAGCATAGCATCTATTTCCTGAACCGTAAAGATCCTTTCTATTGTAGTGAAACCCTTTTCCTCTAATTCCTTTTTATTCAGAGAAAGATCATTCATACGTCCAAATTACAAACCGATGCTTTAAAAATGCCCCGGAAGAGCTATTGAAATATAGATAGATAAATTGTTTAAAGGAGCAGACTGTCCGTAAAGACAAGTGAACGGCCTAAATATTGACCATTGATTTTTCACCATTAACTACTCACCTCATATAACCTCAGTTGCTCAGGCCCTACTTCTATTTCCCGAGCAAAATGAAATCCCAGTTTGGTAAGAAGTGCAATGGATTTATAATTCTCCTTCATTGAGGTTGCAAGAATCTTCTCATACTTTTTGGTTGCAAACAGCGCTTCTAAAACAGCTTTGGAAGCCTCATATGCATAACCTTTCCCCATATGTTCCGGAAGAAAGGCAAAGCCAATATCATGGTGATCGAGGTAATTTCTTTTGATGAAGCTGACGATGCCGACAGGGGACCCACTTTCCTTCAGGTGCACCACCCAGTAGTTGATATCAGGGTTGGCACGAATACCTGTTATATAACGAACGGCATCTTCATCAGAGCGAACGTTCCGTTCCCCGATAAAGGTGAGCCAGCCGGAAGTATTCACCAGTTCCCTGATAAAAGCGGCATGGTCTGCCGATACGTCCTCCAGGCGAAGCCGCCCTGTTTGCGTCCCGTTCATTGAGCTGCTTTTTGGGGATACAGCATGCGAAAGGCATTGAATACGGCCTGGTGACCGATGGTGGCATGTGTTTCTTCAGGCAGGTAGTCGAACGCAATGGTCAGGTTCTTATTTTTCAACAGGCGCAGTTTCTCTACCAGCAAGTGCACGTCCACTTCCATCGCGTGAGGGGTTTCACCGGGTGTTAATCCTGCCTGCTCCATTCCTATGTAAATTCCTGTAGGTGGGAGGACCGTTTCGGAGGTGATAACAGGTGTTGCTTTCAGTAAGGAGCCGTTGTCCCACCATAGGCTGGGACTTACAATAATGTATTTGTCAAAAAGCTGTGGCTTCCTGAATAAGATCTCCGTAGCCAGTAATCCGCCGAGAGACTGGCCAATGATCGTTCTGGAAGCATTAGTATTAAAATGCGCATTTACATAGGGCTGCAATTCCTTTTCCAGGAAGTCGATAAAGGCAGACGAGCCTCCCTGGTCCGGCCATTGCAGACGGTCCTTTTCCACTGTTGTTGGGAAGGTGAAATTGTACCGGCGCTTGGTATTCGCAATACCGACCACAATGGTTTTGGGAATGCGTTCAATCCAGGGAAAGGTATTGAATTGCACCAGTCCTACAACGTGTATGAAATCCTCATCAGCCGAGCCGTCGAGCAGGTAGATCACCGGGTACCTTGCCGAATCTGTTTTGTTATAGCCTTCAGGCAGATAGATATTCAGGGTCCTGTCCTCCCCTAGTATATTCGAATGAAGGGTTTCGATCGTTCCCAAAACAAAGGGGCGCGAGGTCGCTGCAGTGTCCTTCACCTTTTTCTTCTGGGCAAAAGAAACGATACCAAGCAGCAAACCGGCGAACAGGAAAATGGTTCTCATGTAATTCAATTGAGGTACTAAAGTATTGAATAATGAGTGATGAGTGTTGAGTAATGAGTGGGCGTATTTGCATATGGTCATTTCTTACAATTGGTTCTGCGTAGGGGATGCTGACAGGAAATAAATCAGACATCCTATTTCAGACATCAACCATATAAAAAAGGGCCGACATAGAAATGTAGCCCTGTTTAAAATCCAATATCCTATGAAAAACCGATACGAAAGTAAAGCGATTAGATATCCGCCGTATGCGTATTTACACGCTAAATGGGGGCGATTTCTACGTATGACAACCAGCCCTGTGTCCTTTTTCTTCTTTATCTTTCCGTTCCGGAAACAGTTCCTGCGTTTGCTGCATACGAATAGGCTGAATGTACTTCAGCGATCATCCAATCAACTATCTTATTTTCAACGCATGGAAGCAAAGCTGAAACAGCTGGCCACACAACTACAGGGAGAACTCTTTTACGATAAGCGGATGCGCATTCTTTACGCTACCGATGCTTCCGCCTATCGCGAGCTTCCCCTGGCCGTAGCTTTTCCCAGACATGCGGAGGATATCAAAAAACTGATCGCTTTTGCCCGAGCCGAGGGTACATCTCTGATCCCCCGTACCGCCGGTACTTCACTGGCCGGACAGGTGGTGGGTAAAGGCATTGTTGTAGATGTTTCCAAATACTTTACCGAGATCCTGGAATTGCATACGGAAGAGAACTGGGTGCGGGTGCAGCCCGGTGTGGTGCGTGATGAACTGAACCTGTTCCTGAAGACCTACGGCCTTTTCTTCGGTCCGGAAACCTCCACCGCCAACCGGGCGATGATCGGCGGCATGGTGGGTAATAACAGCTGCGGCTCCAATTCCGTGGTCTATCGCAGCACGCGCGAGCACCTGCTGGAAGTAAAGGCCCTGTTATCTGATGGCTCAGAAGCCCATTTCAAAGCCCTGGGCCTGGAGACCTTTCATACCAAATGCGAGGGTGACACACTGGAGGCGCACATCTATCGAACCCTACGCAGCCTGCTTAGTAATTACGATAACCAGGAAGAGATCCGCAAGGAATTTCCCAAGCGCTCCGTTGAAAGAAGGAATACCGGTTATGCGGTAGACCTACTGGTGGAGACCGCGCCATTTACGGCAGGAGGCCCTGATTTCAATTTCTGCAGCCTGCTTGCCGGATCGGAAGGCACGCTGGCCTTTATTACAGAGTTCAAGCTGAATGTAGTGCCCCTACCACCGCGTGAGGCCGGCCTGCTCTGCATCCA
Organism: Flavisolibacter sp.; assembly: GCA_036263415.1. Classification (GTDB taxonomy): domain Bacteria; phylum Bacteroidota; class Bacteroidia; order Chitinophagales; family Chitinophagaceae; genus Flavisolibacter. Next base: position 4,536 of record DATAHC010000021.1, on the reverse strand, counting down.
TTTTCATTCCGTTGATGAAGCCTTGCGGGCCAACCTGATTGCCTTGAAGTATGCCCCCAGCGCCAGTGAGCTGATCGATCATTATATTCTGGAATGTACCAAGGACAACCTGGAGCAGGTTCAGAACCGCTTCTTCGTGCAGGGCGATCCGGGCGCGATATTGGTGGTGGAATTTGCCCGCGCTACCCGCGAGGAAGTCATGGCTCTTGCCGCACAGGTGGAAGCCGATATGCGGGCCGCTTCACTGGGCTATCATTTTCCCCTTCTGTTCGGCAACGATACCAAACGGATCTGGACCCTGCGCAAGGCCGGACTGGGCCTGCTCAGTAACCTGCCCGGCGATGAGAAGGCCGTGCCTGTCATAGAAGATACCGCTGTGGATGTAAACGACCTGCCGGCTTATATCCGGGAGTTCAATGAAATACTTAAGAAATACGGACTTTCCTCCGTGCACTATGCCCATGCCGGTTCGGGAGAGATCCATCTTCGTCCGCTGCTGAACCTCAAAACGGAAGAAGGCAACCGGTTGTTCCGAACCATTGCGGAAGAGATCGCAACGCTGGTGAAAAAGTACCAGGGCTCCCTCAGCGGCGAGCATGGCGACGGTCGCCTGCGCGGCGAATTCATTGCACAGATGGTGGGTGAAAAGAATTACCGGTTGCTAAAGCAGATCAAGCAAGCCTGGGATCCGCAATCCATCTTCAACCCGAATAAGATCGTGGATGCGCCCCCTATGGACCAGATGCTACGCTATACACCCGGGCAGAAAACACCGGAATTCAAAACCATTTTCCGATTTCCCAACCAGGATATCCTGCAGCATGCTGAGCAATGTAACGGCTCCGGCGACTGTCGCAAGACGCATTTATCAGGCGGCACTATGTGCCCGTCCTTCATGGCTACCCGCAACGAGCGGGATACCACCCGCGCCCGCGCCAATATCCTGCGCGAGTTCCTGACGCGAAGTGAAAAGCTGAACCGCTACGACCATGAAGAGATCAAGGATGTGATGGATCTCTGCATCAGCTGCAAAGGGTGCAAGTCCGAATGCCCTTCCAATGTAGATATGGCCAAGCTGAAGGCAGAGTTCCTCCAGCATTATTACGATGCGAACGGGATACCTTTCCGTTCGCGGCTGATCGCCAACTTTACCCGCACGGCGCAACTGGGTTCACTGACACCGGGCCTGTACAATTTCGTGATGACCAACCAAACGCTCAGCAAAGCCATTAAAAAGATATCGGGCTTTGCAGCAAAGCGCTCCCTACCCACCTTGTATAAGACTACCTTACGCAACTGGATGGCACGCCATAAGAAAGAAACCGCAGGAACCCATTATTCGAGGAAAGTGCACCTGTTCTGTGATGAGTTCACGAATTATAACGATACGGAGATCGGCATCAAGGCGATCCTGCTGCTCGAGAAGCTCGGTTATGAAGTAGTGATCCCCCACCACATCGAGAGCGGCCGCGCCTGGCTGTCCAAAGGATTGCTGCGTAAGGCCAAGCAGATCGCCCAGAAGAATATTGATCTCCTATACCCTGTCATTACCGAAGAAGCGCCGCTGGTTGGTATCGAGCCTTCCGCCATCCTTACGTTCCGGGACGAATATGAAGACCTGGCTGATGAAGGGGCCGCACTTAACAAAGCCAAGAAGCTATCCAGCCACGTATACCTGATCGAAGAATTCCTGATCAAAGAAGCCGCAAAAGGCCATATTGATGCCAGTCAGTTTACCAGCGATAAAAGAACCATCCGGCTGCACGGCCATTGCCAGCAGAAAGCGTTTGGTACCTTACCGGCTACCGTTAAAATGCTTTCGCTTCCTTCCCAATTTGAAGTGGAGACCATTCCCTCCGGCTGTTGCGGTATGGCCGGCTCTTTCGGTTACGAAAAAGAGCATTACGACATTTCCATGCAAATCGGTGAACTCGTGTTATTACCAGCCGTGCGCCGGCTGAAAGAAGAGGTACTGATTGCCGCGCCCGGAACGAGTTGCCGGCACCAGATCAAGGACGGTACCGGACGAAAGGCCCTGCACCCTGTAGAGATCCTCTATAATGCCTTAGCTTAAGTTTCTCTTGAACGAATGATACCCATTTCGAGACCCCGGATCTCTGCCAGACCTTTTAAGCGACCAATAGCGCTATATCCTGGATTCGTCTTCTTCGACAGATCGTCGAGCATCTGGTGCCCATGATCGGGACGCACCGGAATGGAGCGCTGCTCTTCCTGCATCAGCTGCACTACTTCCTTCACCACCGCATACATATCCACATCGCCTTCGAGGTGAGCCGCTTCATAGAAATTGCCATCTGCGTCGCGACGGGTACTGCGCAGGTGCAGGAAATAAATACGATCACCTAAGGCCTTCACCATTCCCGGCAGGTTGTTATCGGCACGCACTCCGAAGGAGCCGGTGCAAAAGCACAGGTTGTTGGATTCATTAGGAACCGCTTCAAAGAGCTGAATGAGATCGGAAGCAGTACTTACCACACGCGGCAAGCCCAGGATAGGAAAAGGAGGATCATCCGGATGGATCACCAGCTTTACCCCGGCTTCATCGGCAGCAGGGCAAACGCGACTGAGAAAATAAACCAGGTGCTGCCGCAGCTTATCCGCATCGATCGACGCATAGGTATCGAGCGCCTGCTGGAACTGTGTCAGCGTAAAGTGTTCTTCGCTGCCCGGAAGTCCGGCAATAATATTACGCTGCAAGGTAAGGCGCTCTTCTTCACTCATGCGGTTCAGCTTCTCCCGCGCCTTAACCTGTTCTTCCACCCTATACTCCTGTGCCGCTCCGGCTCTTCTCAGAAGGTAGAGATCAAAGGCCATAAAGGCTGCCCTATCGAAGCGTAGTGCCCTGCTTTTATCTTCCAGCTCAAATGACAGATCGGTACGGGTCCAGTCCAGCACCGGCATAAAGTTGTACGTAACCGTTGTAATGCCGCAGGCGGCCAGGTTGAGCAGTGTTGTTTTATAGTTTTCGATGTAGTCCTCGAAGCCCGACTGCTGTGTTTTGATGGCCTCATGTACCGGAACGCTTTCCACCACTGACCATAGGAGTCCGGCCGCTTCCACTTCCTGCTTTCTTTTCAGGATCTCCTCTTTCGTCCATACGGCTCCGTTAGGCAGGTGGTGCAGAGCGGAAACGACACCGGTACAACCCGCCTGGCGGATATCCCAGAGACTGACCGGATCGGCCGGGCCAAACCAACGCATGGTTTGTTCCATGCGAAACACTTTCTTCAAGTCCTGCTTCATACTGTTCGGTTATAAAGTAATAAACACGGGTTCTACACCTTTGATCAGCACACTGGCTATCGCTTTCCCTTCTTTCCTGATGCTGATCCGCGCCCTTCCATTAGCCAATTGCACGAGCCTGGAACCATCCGGCGTGCCCAGGTCATCGATCAGCTGCGCCTGGCCGGCAACGCCGAAGCGTACCCAATCCGCTGCATCCAGGCAAATAACACCGGCAGCATCCTGCAGTGTAACCTCTATGGTTGTGAGGCTATCTTTTTCACCTATCTTTTCCACTACCGCTTTGGCCGGCTTCCCCCATTTGCGCGTTTCATAAAAAAACGATACGGTATCGCTAACAGCTTCCTTTCCCCGCCAGGCTTTCACTATTGCCGTATGCGTACCCTGCTCCATGGCAACATTCCAGCGCAGTCCGGAAGCCGGAAAGTCGGCAGGGTTTCTTTTCTTTTTACCCTGGCTTTTGCCATCCACGAGGAGTTCCGCTTCTGAAGCATTGGAATAGACCTTGATCATCCTTGCTTCACCCGCTACACCCCAGCGGACCGGCATGGTATGCCCGTAAATATGAGCCATGAGCCTAGGGGCCCACCAGGACTGAAATACATAATAGGCTTCTTTCGGCTTTCCTTCCCTGGTGAGCACCCCTTTCTGATTGATATAGGGTACCGGATTATCGGGCCGAATGGGCGTAGCAAAATCCTTGAATACCCATTGTGCCGTACCGGTGAGCCAGGGCATGGTTTCCTGCTCTTTCAGGTGCCAATCGAACAGGTTGCAGATGTAAGACTCACTCCAGTCGCCATCGCGGGATACACGAGCTGCGCCACCATAGAGGCTGGCATCGCCGGCCCTTTCATCGGCAGCGCCCTGCGCCTTTATTTGTTGCAGGGCATTGTCGGGTGATTCGCTGTGGCGGCCGGCATGGCTGTCACCGCCCCATTCCATATGCAGGAAGTGGTTCACCTTTCTGAACTCTTCCTCTGTTACACTTTTGTATTCCGTATAAATGCCCCGGTACCATCCCGCCCAGATAGAAGGCGAGTACACATCCACTATATCCTTACAGAAATCGCAGCGGCGGATGGCCGTTTTACGGGAAGGATCAAGATGATGTGAAAGGTCATTTAACTCCTTCATGAAATTCCGGATGGCCAGGGTATCAAAGCTGGTGAAATCACCCGGCCAGTCGTTCTCGTTACCGAGTCCCCAGATAATCACCGAACTATGATTGTAATGCTGACTGATCATATTGGTCAGCATGCGACGCGCCTG
>DATAHC010000020.1:0-5150 GCA_036263415.1 Flavisolibacter sp. | reverse complement strand
GATTGCAACGGATTCGGCCCTCGAAGCCGGATTGAAGGATGCCACAAAGGATTACCCGACGGTAACGGCCACAACGAATAATGGTGAAGTGACGCTTACCGGTTCCATCGAAAGGGAACGCCTTCCCCGTCTCATGCAGGCCATCAATGCGCTGAATCCAAAAAAGGTCAATCAGAACTTAACCGTTAAATAAATTCTATATGGCAGTACAGGAAAAATATACGGAGCTGATCAACGCCGCTAAGAGCGGCGGTGTCGCCAACCTCCAGGTTCGTGAACAGAACAATGTGCTTTATATTGATGGCGAGGCGCCAACAGGAAGGGTAAAGGACCAGTTATGGGACCTTTACAATAAGATCGATCCCGATTTCCGTGCCGGTGATCTGGTACTGGATGTGAAGGTTTCGGGCCTCGATAAGGGAAGCAAGGCCAAGGTGGTTACCGAGTCGTCCAACCTGAACATCCGTAAGGGGCCGGGTACCGATCAGCCTATCGTTGGAAAGGCCATGCATCATGAGATTATTACCATCGTGAACCAGACCAGCGACCAGTGGAGCCTCATCCGCACCGACAAGGGAGTGGAGGGGTATGTGTACAATCAGTACCTGGAAAAAGCATGAGCTGATGAGCAGATGTGACGATGAGCCGCTTGGCTGCTGGGTTTCACCAATGCTATAAATTCAATCACAAGGCCGGTCCTGAAAAGGAGCCGGCCTTTTTTACGCATGACGCAAAGGAAGTGCTGCAATTCTTATTAACTTCAGCATGGACTCATTCCATCCTTTCATTATAATGTTACAGATATGACCAGAATGCTGCTTCCCTTTTTATTGGCTGTTTCACTGAATGCCATCGGCCAGGCTCCGGCACGCCTGATCATCCGGGGTGATGATATGGGCTATACCCATTCCGGAAATCTCGGGTTGATCAAAAGCTATAAGGAGGGAATTGAAAAATCCATCGAGGTCATTGTTCCTTCTCCCTGGTTCCCCGAAGCGGTGAAGCTGTTGCACGAGAATCCCGGAGTGGATGTCGGCATCCACCTCGCCCTTACCAGCGAATGGGAAAATGTGAAATGGCGGCCGCTCACCGAAGCCCGCAGCCTGAAGGACAGCAATGGTTATTTCTTTCCAATGGTAGGACCAAATCCCAATTATCCGGGGCAGTCCATTAAGGAAAATGCCTGGAAGCTGGACGATATAGAAAAGGAGTTCCGCGCCCAGATTGAGCTGGCCAGGAAACTGATCCCGCGCATCAGTCATATTTCCTCGCACATGGGTTGCACCGAACTGGCTCCCGAGGTGAAAGCGCTGACCAGGAAACTCGCAAAGGAGTATAAGATCGACATCGATCTCGAAGAAAAGCAGGTGCCCTATATTGGCTATGCAGGCCCGCATAATACACCGGAGGAAAAAGTAGAAAGCTTCATCAAAATGCTCGGTCAGTTACAGCCGGGTAAAACCTATCTATTCCTGGACCATCCGGGCATGGACGATGCCGAGCTCCGCTCCGTCTGGCATATCGGCTACGAGCAGGTAGCCATGGATCGCCAGGGTGTCACCGATCTGTTCACCAGCGAAAAAGTAAAAAAGGCCCTGAAGGAAAAGAACATCCAGGTCATCGGGTACAATGACCTGAGATAATTAGCTAATCAGCTAATCATCCAATCAGCTAATCGTTTACTTTACCTCCACCACAATATTACACGTTTCTCCTCCCAGTGGATGCGGTCCAACGATCTCCGGTGTCAATGTAAAGATCCCGACGGCTGCCGGCGTGCCATGTCCGTTGAGTGTGACCAGTTGCGTACCGGTTGAAGTAAAGGTGCCACCGGCCGTGAAGTTCATACCGTTGACGGTATTGGTAGAAATGAAGTAATTCCCTACGGATCCTACATATACGCGTATGGAAGCGGTATTCGTACTGTTAAGGGCCGTGCCGGCCGTATAGCCTCCTTTAATATCGATGCCGGTACAGCTATGGTCCACGCCACCGGATTCCAGTACATAGCCGGCAGTAGGTTCGGAGGGCGGAACCGTAAGCAGGAAGGTGCAACCCATTCCGGCAGCATCCGGCTTGAAGCGGTAGTTGCCCGGTCCGTCCGGTGTACCCGAGCCTTTCAGGGTGACCGACTGCGTGCCGGCCGTGGTGAAGGTGCCACTGGCGGAAAACTTCATGCCCCCGATCGTTTCGGTCTGTATCGAATAGTTTCCGGGTTCGGTAACCAGTACTTCCAGGTCCACGGTGTTAGAGGCGGTCAGTGCGGTGCCGGGCAGGTATTTTCCATTCACATACGCTCCGGTGCAATCGCCGGGACTGCCCGAAAGAATGAAGCTTGCATTCACTGTTCCGGGTGGCGGTCCTGAGGGAGGAGGCGCCGAAGGGGTGCCGCCGTTTTCATAGCTGTATTCTTTCTTACAGGTACTGAATAAGACCGTAAGAGCCAGCAGGAATAGGATTCGGGAAAGAAAAGGGATGCTTTTCATACAAATGGTTAATAGCTGATGTAAGGTAGGAATTTAAGAGGAAATTACCGATGGGCGCCGCCCGTCCAGAGGATCGCATTCAGAAGAAAGCGGTTTTGTTCCTTGCTGCTGAAGGTGGAAGATAGTTGCCGGTTGGTGCCGCCTTCATAATCCATATCGTTGTGCCCCATATTCATATAGACCATTTTGTAATGGGTATTGGTCCATGCAATGGGATAATAGCCGCTGTGCCAGACCTCATGCGGCTTGGGACCGGTACCAAGGGGATAGCTGGTGGAATCAACCGATAACAGGATCCGGATATCAGTCCGGGTACGCAGGTCGTTTTCCCAGGCATACCATTCATTGGGGGCGGCCGTGAAGGTAGAGGGAATGCCTTTCAGTACCGGGTGACCGGAGTTTTCTTTTCTCAGGACGGCTTTAGTCGGTCGCCAGGTATTGCTCTTATAGGATCCGCTTCCCAGGAAGGTTTCATGATACCAGTCCCAGTCCTGCGGATACGTGGAAGGCGTCAGTGCAAAAGCGGAAAAATGAAAGCCAATCCACCCGCCGCCGTTTTCCATATAGCGCTGAAAAGCGGCTCGCTGTTCAGGAGCTTCAGGCCGTGTATCCAGGAACAGTACCACCTGGTAGTTGCGCAGAAAGGAATCATTCAGGTTCTCCCAGTTGCTGGTGGAGTCATAATGAAATCCATTTCGCTTCCCTGCAGAATCCAGCCATCGATTGGCTTCATGCACAAAGCTGATATGCGCCAGGTCGTTCTTCGCCGTAAAGAAACCGATGACATGCAGAATTGATTTCTGCTGCGCATGAGCAATGGAACCAGCAAGCAGGAAAGTAAGCAGAACAAGAAAACGCATCCTGCAAGTTAAGGCGAATGAGTGATGGAAATCAGTGATCAGTAATGAGTAATCAGTGATCAGTGATGAGTGATGAGAGTAAACCAACTTGGTGTCCCGTTGTGACTTCATGCCTTGGTGGTTCAAACTACGCCGGTAGAAATCAGGAAATGATCACTACCAGTAGAAAACCCTGAACCCCGCAGGAAATGATATTAAAAAAGTCCACCCCAAATCTGAAATCTGAAATCTGATATCTGACATCATAAATCAGACATCAGACATCAGATATCAGACATGTCCTTACGCTTCCGCATACATCTCCGTCGGCAGACAAACGCAGATCAGGTTGCGGTCGCCGTACGTATCGTTCACGCGTGCTACGGAAGGCCAGAATTTATTCAGCTTCACATAACCCAGCGGGAAGGCGGCCATCTCTCTAGAGTACGGCTTTTTCCAGTCGTCGCTGCAGATCGTGAATTGTGTATGAGGGGCATTCTTCAGCGGATTATCCTTGCGGTCCAGCTGGTTCTCTTCGATCAGCGCGATCTCGCGGCGGATACTCAGCAGCGCATCGCAGAAGCGGTCCAGTTCCCCCTTGTCTTCACTCTCCGTAGGCTCGATCATGATCGTGCCGGGTACAGGGAAGGACATGGTCGGAGCATGGAAGCCATAGTCCATCAGGCGCTTGGCAACGTCCACCGCTTCGATCTCGGCCGACTTCTTGAAAGGCCTCAGGTCTACGATGAACTCATGCGCGCAGGCGCCGTGGTGATTGGTATATAAAATGTCGTACTGGCCTTTCAGGCGGGCCAGCATATAGTTCGCATTCAGGATGGCATATTCCGTAGCCTTGCGCACGCCGTCGTTACCCAGCATACGGATGTAGGCATAGGAGATCAACAGGATCGAGGCGCTTCCGTAAGGAGCGGCACTCACCGCATTGGTGCCCTGCTTCACATCGCCGTTGCTTAAGAATACATGTCCGGGCAGGTAAGGAGCCAGGTGTGACTTCACACAGATGGGGCCCATGCCGGGACCGCCACCGCCATGCGGAATGGCGAAGGTCTTATGCAGGTTCAGGTGGCAAACATCGGCGCCGATCAGTCCGGGCGCGGTAAGGCCTACCTGGGCGTTCATATTGGCGCCATCCATGTATACCTGTCCGCCATGCTGGTGCACGATCTCCGTGATCTCTTTCACCGTCTCTTCGTAAACACCGTATGTAGAAGGATAGGTGATCATGATACCGGCCAGGTTGGCGGCATGCTGGGCGGCTTTGGCCTTCAGGTCTTCCACATCGATATAGCCGTTGTCCAGCGCTTTCACCACCACCACGTCCATGCCGCACATCACGGCAGAAGCAGGGTTGGTGCCATGCGCCGAGATCGGGATCAGCATCACCTTGCGGTGATGGTCGCCACGGCTCTCATGATAGGCTTTGATGGTGAGCAATCCGGCATATTCGCCTTGTGCACCGCTGTTGGGTTGAAGGCTGCAGGCTTCGAATGCGGTGATTTCGCACAGGTATTTGCTGAGCTCGCGAACAATGTATAAATAGCCGCCGGCCTGTTCCTGTGGCGCGAACGGATGCATCTTGCTCCAGTGTGTCCAGCTCAGGGGCATCATTTCAGAGGCAGCGTTCAGCTTCATGGTACAGCTGCCTAAAGAGATCATGCTGGTATTCAGGGAAAGATCCTTGTTCTCCAGCATTTTTATATAGCGCATCATCTGTGTTTCGCTGTGGTGCGAGTTAAACACCGGATGCGTCAGGAATTCAGAAGTGCGTGTAAGGGCCGTCGGGATGCGCTCCAGCGAGCCTTCA
>DATAHC010000019.1:0-6196 GCA_036263415.1 Flavisolibacter sp. | reverse complement strand
TGGAGTTCTTGTCCGCAATTTCCGTTCCGCCTCTGATGGTCGTTTTAGAAGCTTCCAGCGTGGTGAATATGGTTACCGCATTCGCCAGCACTCCCAATGCGCCTGCAACCAGTACAATTCCCAGGGAAACCGCCAGGTGCTTTACCTGGCCCGACCGGATCCAGTTAATGGCATAGGCTATCGTCATAAAGCCGGCAATGATCAGCGTATAATACGTGATCTGCATATGGTTCATCGAAATGAGCAGGCAGGTAAACAGCGCCGTCAAGGCGCCACCCCATAAATAGTTACGGTTATAGACCAGTATCAGCGATCCAATGAATGCGGGCATGTAGGCTATGGACTGCATTTTTGTATCGTGACCCGCTTCAATGATACCGATGTTATAGGTAACATAGGCGTAGGCCACACTGCCAATGATTCCTATGTAAGGGTTCACCTTTAAAATCTGGGAAAAGATATAGAAGCAGATGCAGGCCAGGAAAAAGAAGGAGATGGGCTTTGGAAGGCCCAGGGTCAGGATGGTATGAAAGATCCCGGGCGAAACCGGGTTATCTGCTTCCATGGCTATCTGGTAGGCAGGCATCCCGCTGAACATGGTATTCGACCATAACGGAAAATGGCCGTGTGTGGCTTTATAGTCAAATAGGCCTTTCGACATGCCCTTCCATTGGGTTACATCGCTCTGACTTAAAACAGATCCCTGCAGGGCAGGCCGGCAGTAAATTATGGCAATCAGCAGAAATACAACAACAGCGATCAGGTGGGGCAGGAATTTCCGAAACAACCCTTTGTTCATATACCGGTTTTTAGATGGTTGACAAAATAATGCTATTTTAGACGAATTATTTTCCTTTGCTGCAAAAAACAGCAGGAGGAAGAAGTCAGACCAAACCAATCTGCGCCATACTTGTTAACCACCAAAACGAACCTTTCCGATTCATGCGATGGCTTTTATTTCTATCAAGGGTGGCTTTCATTTGTAATGTATTTTTCCTGCTGGCCTTTACGCTGTTGATCAGTAACTGGGTGAAAAATCAGGACCTTACGGCTACCATTATGATCCTGGGTTTTTTTCTTGCTATCCTTTTTAATGCGATCGTTAATTTCTGCTACCTGTTGCTGCTGATTATCCGAAAGAAATTCTGGGCTTATGTCCCTTCCTGGCTGATCACGGCCAATGTTCTTTTTCTCATCATGCAAGTTTTTTATATACTCTATCTGAATGATACTAAGCATACTTAAAGACCGTCCCACAAAATTATTCCTGGGTATGTCCGCCTTTTTTGTAGCGAATGCCCTCATCGCGGAATCGATCGGCACCAAGATCTTCTCGCTGGAAAAGATCTTCGGTATCGCGCCTGCCAACTTCACCCTTTTCGGACAATCGGGTCTCGCTTTCAATCTGACATGCGGAGTTTTGTTGTGGCCCCTGGAATTTGTCATGACCGATATAGTCAATGAATATTACGGGCCGAAAGCCGTGCGACGTATATCCTGGACAGCGGTCATCCTGATTGCCTATGCCTTCCTGATGTATTTTCTGGCTATCGGAGTGCCGCCGGCAGATTTCTGGATTTCAAGCGGCTCTGCCAATGGCATTACCAATATGCAGCAATCGTTCAATGCTATATTTGGTCAGGGCATGCGGATCATCCTGGGAAGTATCGTAGCCTTTCTGGTAAGTCAGTTGGTAGATGTTTATGTATTTCACCGCATCAAACGCATTACCGGGGATAAGCACATCTGGCTTCGTGCTACCGGATCCACCCTGGTATCGCAGCTGATCGATAGTTACATCGTTTTGTTTATAGCCTTTAGCGGCGTATTCCCCTGGCAGTTGATCCTGGGTATAGGACTGATGAACTACCTGTACAAATTCACCATGGCTTTACTGCTCACTCCTGTGATCATTTTCGTGGAAAAGCGCATCGAAAAGTATCTGGGACATGATGTGGCCAAAAAAATGAAGCGGGCGGCCATGGGCCAGGATATCCATGATGGCGGACCTATCCCGGCAGCGGGTTAAGTGTTCTTTTTAACAGGCGCACCAGCACTTTATCGATCGGTAAGGTTAGCTTTTCTTCAGTCAGCTCCTGCCAGTCTATGAACCGGAACGACTCCGTCTCCTTTGTCTTTTCATAGACTTCCAGCTGTTGTGGATCGAAATCAAATGGCTGCTCGCTAAGCCGCACGGAAATAGGCTCCAATGCCTTTACTTTATAGTAAATGGACAGGATCTGGTGTTGCGGGTTGAAGGCAGAGATCTGGAAGAAATCGGTCGTATATAAATGCTCCTGCACCTCAATGGCAAGGTTCATTTCCTCCCGGAACTCCCGTCGCAGGCAATCCAAAGTCCCTTCGCCGAATTCCAGTCCACCGCCTGGAAATTTGGTGATTTGTTGTCCTCTGATATATTCATCGCTCACCAGCACCTGGTGGCGTTCGTTGATCAGTACCCCATATACCCGCACGTTGAACAACATACTCACTGAAACAGTTTTTTACGCAGAAAGAACCAGCCCACCAGTACCGAAATGGTCAGCGACAACACGGCAACGATATAAAAAGCATAAGGGGAATGCTCGAATCCGCTGGGCACATTCATTCCAAACAGGCTGGCAATTAAAACCGGGAAGGTGAGAACGATAGTAATTACAGCCAGGCGTTTCAAAACCAGGTTCTGGTTATTGGCAATGATACTGGCATAGGCATCTAGTGTACTGCTGAGGATATTGGTGTAAATGTTGGCCATCTCAAGGGCTTGCGAGGTATCTACAACCAGGTCTTCCAGGAACTCCTTTTCCTCCTCGCTTAGTTTCAGGAAATTCGTACGCACCAGCTTCATGAACAGCAATTCATTCGAGCGCAGGGCCGTTACAAAGTACACCAGGCTTTTCTGAATGCGCAAAAGCTGCAACAGCTGTTCATTCCGGTTGGCATCGTATAACTGCTGCTCCAGGATGTTGCGTTTCTGATTGATCTCCTTCAGGTGTTCCATAAAGTCCTGAACGATCTTTTCAAAGATCTTCAGCACCATCATGTTCCGCTTATCCGGATGCCGGTTTTGAAAGGTATTCAGAAAACGCTTGATGGCCGGATTCTCAAAAGAGTTAACCGTCAATATCTGGTTGTGGGTAAGTATGATACAAATAGGGATGGTGATATAGTAGGCATCACTATCGTTGAAGGAATTGTTCTGGGTGGGCGTTTTCAGCACGATCAGCCGCACATTGTCCTCTTCCTCAAACCGGCTGCGCTCGTCAATGTCCAGGGAGTCGGTTAGAAAGTCCAGGGGAATGCTCAGGCCGTTGGAAAGTTCATGGAACTCTTCCAGCTTCAACGGTGGCGTTACGTTGATCCAGGACCCGTATTCCGGACGGTCAATCTCGAGCGTCTTGTTATTGTTATTTATAAAGTACTTTATCACGGTTCGGATATTTCTATTTGTCCTTTGAAAACACAAACCGCCGGACCATTCAGCCATATGTTCGTATACTGATTGCCCTGTTTGTCATACTCCACGCTTAAAATGCCTCCCTTCGTCCGTACCTCCACGCGGTTGAATCCATTATCGTTATGGTGGCTGACAAGGGCTGCAGCGGTAACGCCTGTTCCGCAGGATAAGGTTTCGGCTTCCACGCCCCGCTCATAGGTGCGCACAAGTATCCGGTCCGGCTGTTCGGTCAGCTCTACGAAATTAACATTGATCCCTTCCTTTTCAAATTCCTTGCTGTAACGGATCTCACGGCCTTTTTTAAACACGTCGAGGGCCATTACATCGCCGGTGTAATGAATAAAATGCGGCGATCCTGTATTGAGAATATAGTTCCCATGATCGGCACGGACCGCATCAACGTCTATCATCTTCAGCGCTACCGTGCCATCTATATTGATGCTGGCTTCGTGCGGACCGTCAACCGCCAGAAAATGATAGGAGGTTTTGGCAATGCCGATATCATTGGCAAACTTTACCAGGCAGCGTCCTCCGTTACCGCACATGGTGCTGGTGTTACCGTCTGAGTTGTAATAGATCATCTCAAAATCATAACCTTCCCGGTTATTCAGCAACATCAATCCATCGGCGCCAATCCCAAACCGCCGGTCGCAAAGGAAGGCCACTTGTTCCTGTGAAAGGTTATTATAGAAAGCTTCCCTGTTATCGATGATCACGAAATCGTTTCCCGTTCCCTGATATTTAAAAAATGGTAGCATCATATTACAAAGAGGTATGGATGATATGGAGCGTTTTTCGGATAAGTTCATCCACCAGGGCGTTACCATCCTGGGTAAATTCTTTTTGTATCCGGTTGGCAACGATAGCGCTCAGCGATATACATTGATGGCCCAGTAATTTTCCAAGTCCGTATATAGCAGCCGTCTCCATTTCAAAATTGGTAATACGGTGGGCGCCGAAGGTAAACTCCGTAAGCCGGTCGATCAGGTCAGGGCTTTTGATACCCAGTCGAAGTACCCGTCCCTGAGGTCCGTAAAAACCGGGACAGGTGACGGTGATCCCCTGATGAAACCCGGTTACGAAATGCTTAAGCAGCGAAGTACCAGCCATGGTAATATAAGGGTTGCCAATGCCGGAATGAAGCTGGGTATGGGTAACAAAGGAGTGAAGCAGCTGGTTCTCCTGTTCATTATGTTCCTGGCGGTAATAGTTCAACAGGTTGTCCAGCCCCAGGCCATGGGTCGAGGCTACAAAGCTGTCCACTGGTATATCTGCCTGCAGGGAGCCTGAAGTGCCGATCCGGATGATATTCAGATGCGACAGCTCCGGCTTGATCATGCGGGTGTTGAAATCAATATTCTTGAGGGCGTCCAGTTCATTCAGAACAATATCGATATTGTCCGGCCCGATTCCGGTGGACACTACCGTGATCCTTTTCTTACCCAGCAACCCTGTATGACTTACAAATTCCCGGTGCTGGCGCTGAATTTCCACGCTGTCGAAATAACGGGACACCAGTGGCACCCGGTCCGGATCACCAACGGTGATGATGGTATCCGCCAGTTCTTCCGGTCTCAGGTCAAGATGGTATACGGCACCTCTGGAATTTATGATCAATTCAGATTCGGCAATGCGCTGCATAATAGTGGACGGTTGGAATGGTAAGCTGCAAATGTAGTTCGATTACTTAGTAAAAAAACCCTATTTTCGCAGCCTCAAAATGAGCTATTCAGATAGCGGAATAGTTGTTTTGAAAGTACTGGGTACCGTGGCCGAGTGGCTAGGCTGAGCTCTGCAAAAGCTCCTACAGCAGTTCGAATCTGCTCGGTACCTCTAATCCCGCCTGGCGGGATTTTTCATGCTATGCTGACACAGGAAGAAGAGAAGTTTGTCGCCTACTGGAGTGCCCAGCGCCTGCGTAAAAAGCAGTTCCTGAGGAAATTCTCCATTGGCTTGCCGCTGGGGGTCATCATTGCCGTAGCCGTGATCATCAACCTGGTTTCGGGCTGGTATGAGAAAGCGGATATGGAATTGCACCGCGATTCCTCCCTCATTGTGGTGATCCTGATCGCCCTGATAGCCATTGTTGTATTTATAACCTTATTTTCGGCCCATCATAAATGGGATCGTAACGAGCAGTTCTACCAGGAATTACTGAATAAGAAAGCACCGGGAAACAATGGAATGCAGCTGTAAACGTTACTATTCTGTCTTACTAAAAAGTATTTACATGTATCAAAAGCTGTTCGCCTTATTTGCCATCGTTATCCTGGCAGGAAGCTGCTCCAAAAAAGAAGACACACCGGCACCGGTGGAATGTACCTATAATGCCTGCGCCGTGGTGGCGCCCCAGGCCGAGATCGATGCGGTGAAAAGCTATCTGGATGCCAATAGTATTACCGCTACCCAGCATTGCAGCGGTATGTTCTATAAGATCGATGTGGAGGGTTCCGGTCTCGCAGCTAAAGCCTGCTCGGTTGTGGCCGTTACCTATGAGGGCAAACTAACCAATGGAACAGTTTTCGATTCACGCTCTACGCCGCTGGCGCTATCCCTGCAGCAGGTGATAAGGGGCTGGACCAATGGTATTCCGCTGATCAAAGCCGGTGGACGTATTTATTTATACATACCACCAACCTTAGGATACGGCGCTAATGCCAATGGGCCTATTCCAGCCAATTCCATACTGATCTTCCGGGTAGACCTGGTAGCTGTACAGCCCTGAGTTCAACAAAGTCC